>DUKF01000126.1 GCA_013329455.1 Methanotrichaceae archaeon
AGGTTCGATTCCGTCCACGGGCCGACGATGAGGTACGATGGTTATTTGGGTGGCTGTGCTTACTCTGGCGGTCTCAGCAAATGGGCGTGCATTGGTGGGGAGATCAAACCTGAGCCGGACTTCAGGGAGATGGTGAAGGCTCATCAGGAACAGTTCAATCTGGTCAGAAGCGTCTTTTGCATCAGAGCTTAGCGGTGGTGGATCTGGTGGATCGGGACGGTGACCGATATAACGATCTTCAAGAGGGACGGCCACCCCACCGCTCAGAATCATCCCAGAGCTGATTAAGAGCTGCATCGACAAGGGGGGGAGGATTCAGTCCCACCATCTCATTTCCGGAAGGCTTCAGGTCCCCTTCTCGACGAGCCCTTCCTTCTCCAGCTTCTTGAGCCGCGCGGAAGTCTGAGTTTGAGGTTAAGATGCACCAAGGGTGATGAAAAAATTGGACCAGAGTCTAGCTGCATTGATGGAAGCTCGTCTTCACCATCTTCGAGCAGCTGACCCGGCAAAAAGGTTAATTATAAAAGATGAGAATAACAGAGTGAGGGTAAAGTTTTAGGAGGACGGACTATGAACAGAATATTTTGGGTTGTGGCAATGGCAGCTCTTCTCGGCACCAGTGCCCAGGCGTTTGATCTGACAGGAGACTGGGATGCGGACGGAGCGAACATCTACATCCGACAGGTCAATGATACCATCTGGTGGTACGCTGAGAATTCGGCTGAGGACCCGGCATGGACCAGCGTCGCCTTCGGCACCATCGAGGGCAACACCGTGAACGTCACCTGGGTTGATGTGCCCAAGGGCAATGCAACTAAAATGGGAACTGTCGTGCTGAACGTCACCTCGGAAGATGAGCTTCAGCTCGTGGACCAGACCGGTGGATTCGGCGGCGAGGATTGGGAGCAGCTCAAACTGATGAGGATCAACAGCGGGTTCTGATTCCTGACTGGGACTCCCCGGGGGAGCCCCGCCACTTTTTTTGTCATTTTTTAAGGCGGATGGAGGAGACCGATCTCTCAAATGCCACACCATGAATCAGACCGAGCTTCTAAGCCTTGGCGTGGAGAGGACCCAGATTTTGTGACGTGGCGATCCCTCCAACCCCCCATATTTCAAGTTATAGTTTCAGACCATCTGCCACGGCACCTCCAAGATCTGGGTCGGCCTTGGTCAGGTTCTCGACCGCACGCTCTTTTATCGGTTTGTCTATCTCCATGAGATCCGCGATGAGGTTGTCCACGAGATGTTCCTGGTCCATCTTGCTCAGGGACCTGTACCGCTCCCCGGCCTGCTGGAAGTCGTTCGTCTTGCTGATCTTCTGGCGGACGACCTCACCCTCGACCCGGTGCGCATAAACAGATCCTTCCGGGGCCTCTTTCGGCATTCCGCCGCCGATGCTGTTCGGCTCGTAGTTGACAGGACCGCTGAACGATCCGATCTGCATGGCTCCGTCCCGCTGATTGTTCTCGGCTGGGACGATGGGACGGTTGGTGGGTAGCTCCAGGTAGTTCGCGCCCAACCGGTATCGCTGGGTGTCAGCATAGGAGAAGGTCCGACCCTGAAGCAGCTTGTCGTCAGAAAACTCGATTCCGGGAACTATGCTCATAGGACAAAAGGCAGCTTGCTCGACCTCGACGAAGAAGTTCCTGGGGTTGCGATTGAGCACCATCTTTCCCACTGGCACCAGCGGGAACTTGTCCTCCGGCCAAGTCTTGGTGGGGTCGAGAGGATCGAAATCCTGCTTCAACTCATCGGCGATCTCCATAAACTGGACGTTCAGCTCGTACTCCACTTCTTCGCCGCGGGCGATCGCCTCCCGAAGGTCGCGAACGAGATAATCCGGATCAACGCCAGCCAGCCTTGTCGCCTCGTGACGGTCGAGGTTCTGGACGCCGAGCTTTGGCTTCCAGTGGTACTTCACATACACCGCCACTCCCTCGGCGTTCACCCAGACGTAGGTATGGACGCCGAAACCCTCAGTCATACGGTAGCTTTTTGGAGTCCCGCGGTCGGAAAATAGCCAGGTGATCATGTGGGTCGACTCTTGCGAGAGGGATATGAAATCCCAGAAGCGATTATGGGCGGAAGAGGCTGACGGCATGTTGTCGTCTGGTGCTCCTTTGAAGGCATGAACCATATCCGGGAACTTGATGGCGTCCCGGATGAAGAAGACCGGGAGATTGTTTCCCACCAGATCGTAGTTCCCCTCCTCAGTGTAGAACTTGACCGCAAATCCACGGGGATCTCGGACAGTATCTGCAGAGCCGCGCCCGCCGGTGACGGTCGAAAACCTCACAAATACGGGAGTCTTCTTCTCTGGATCCTGGAGGAACTTTGCTCTGGTGCGAGCTTCCATGCTCTGATAGACCTGGAAGTAGCCATGTGCTCCTGTCCCTTTGGCATGGACAACCCTTTCGGGTATGCGTTCCCTGTCAAAGTGGGCCATCTTCTCGACGAATTGGACATCCTGTAACAAGACCGGACCGCGTTCGCCTACCGTCAAAGAGTTCTGGTTGTCGTAGACGGGGGCGCCCTGGTTAGTAGTCAAAAATTTTTCTTTCACAACGCTAACCTCCAGTCTTATATAAGGGATACTATTTTATATATTTCTTTCCTCGGCCTCGAAGACTCTCAATTTTAATGAGGAAAAGTGAGCTCCATAACGCTGCCGGACCATCTCATGAAACGCCCATGACCAAAGGCAACCCATCGCGCCGGAGCCAACCCATTAAGCAGATGGCAAGGAGGGCCAAAGACCTTCCCAGATCGAAGCTCATTTCAGCCCACCACTCGCACGAAATCTAATTTAGCTCACAAATCGAGGTCTCGGGCTACCGCAAACTCCTGCGCCGAGCCCGCTGCCAAGGACCAGGATCCCATGAGAACCATCAAGAGCTGGAGAGTCCTGGTTGGGGAAAAACCAAAAGAACGCCCCGGTTCGGCCAAGTCTGGCCGAGGACCTACTCGATGAGGAGGCGGTGGCCCTCGTCGAGAAGGTGATCAGCTACTACAAGGCAAACGCCGAAAAGCAGAGGCTCGGCGAGTTCATCGACGAGATCGGCTTTGAGAAGTTCAAAAAAGCAGTCCTCTGAGTTCAAAAAAAGATCGATGGGAAAAGGTCAACAAAAAAAGGGGGTCCCAGCGGCAGAGCTGGCAACGGGGACAGGAAAGCGGAAGTCCAAGAAGTGGAGTTGCGTGTTCAAAGGCGATGAGAAGATCTGAAAAAGGGGCCTCGAAGAAACTGACCCGGGAGCACCAGACCCCCGGGATTACCAGACTCCCGGGACCACCTCGCCGCAGTTGGGGCACTTTCCCTCGACGACCCCGTTCCTCGCCACCCTGAAAGCAAAGCGCTCCACCAGCGTCTCACCGCAATGGGTGCAGCTAGTGTTCTCGTCCTCACCGGGGATGTTTCCGCCGTAGACGTACTTGATCCCCGCCTCTTTCCCTATCTTGATCGCTCGCCGAAGGGTCGCAGCGCTCGTTGGCGGCGCATCTTTCAGTTTGTAGGTGGGATAGAAGGCGGTTACGTGCCAGGGAATGTCTGGGCTTATGCCCACCAGGAACCGGGCAATGTCCTCCAGCTGCGAATCGGAGTCGTTGTAGCCGGGTATGAGCAGAGTCGTCACCTCGACCCAGATCCCAAGGTCCCACATCAACTCGATGGACCTCTTGACGGGATCGAGCCTCGCGCCGCAGACTTTCTTGTAGAACTCGTCGTCGCCCTTGAGGTCGATGTTTATCCCGTCGAGGTACGGCTCGATGGCCCTGGTGGCCTCCTCGCTCATGTACCCGTTGCTGACGAAGACGTTCTTGAGGCCACTTTCCGCTGCGAGCTTGGAGACGTCGAGGGCATACTCGAAGAAGATGGTGGGTTCTGTGTAGGTGTAGGCGATTGAAAGGCACCTTGCTTCGACCGCCTCTGCCACAACCTCCTCAGGAGCGACGTAGTCACCCATGATCTGGCCGTCATGATTTTTGGGCATCTGGGATATGTCGGCGTTCTGGCAGTGGAGGCACCTGAAGTTGCAGCCGACAGTAGCGATCGAGTAGCTGAGGTGGCCAGGCTTGAAGTGGTAGAGAGGCTTCTTCTCTATCGGGTCGACGTGCATGGCGATCAATTTTCCGTAAACCAGGGTCTCCAGGATTCCGTCCACATTCTCTCTAACGCCACAGATCCCCCTCTTTTTGGGCTTTATCCGGCAGGAGTAGTTGCAAAGCCCGCATCGAACATCTCCACCGTCCAGCTTTTCGTAAAACATCGCTTCCATCATCGCGAACACCACCCATATCGGGAAAAATATCTCTCTAAATAAGTGGTGATGATCCCTTATAATTCTTGTTCCGAGCGAAAAAATGAAAGAGAGAGACGACCAGAATTAGAATCGGCCCGCCAACTCAGGGTTCGAGGGTCACCGCCTTGTAGACGTAGAACCTGAGGGGGTCTTCGGGCAGGCCCGTGGAGGAGTTGATCGTATTGTTGATCACTTCCTGGTCCGCGGTCCTGATCCTTATATCCTCGAGCAGGGGCAAGTCGTCAT
The DNA here is from genome assembly GCA_013329455.1 of Methanotrichaceae archaeon. Taxonomy (GTDB): domain Archaea; phylum Halobacteriota; class Methanosarcinia; order Methanotrichales; family Methanotrichaceae; genus Methanocrinis; species Methanocrinis sp9297u. The sequence goes on from DUKF01000126.1 coordinate 4,545, forward strand.
CGGACTTGAGAAGAATCTCCTTCTCGTTCATCATGGTGATCGTCATATCTCCAGGATCGACCTCCTCGACGGTCATATCCCCGTGGTCGTCACCTTCCTCGACAAATAAGGCCTCATCTGAGATCTGCCAGATGCCGTCGACCTCTGCAAAGCCGTCGTCGCCGGTGGTAAAAGCGCTCCTGAAGTGGACAGCCACGATCACGACGTCGTCGGCCCCGCCCACGCGCCCTGAATATATGTAGGTCTGATCCTTCAAAGTCGCCCCCGACCTTGAAGGCTCAATGACCGCTGAGTCCATCAATGCGCCATCCTTGAAGAGCGCAACGGAGACCTTCTCCCCGCTCTCGTCCACCGACTCGAGAGAGAGCTTGTACCCATCCTCGAGCCCCAGGGGGCTGTCCGTGTCGAAGGTCTCTTTCCGGTCGTCGTCGATGAGGACCTTGATGAGCTGCTCCTCTGCGAGCATGTTGGGGTTCTCCGACTCATCCCGGAATATACCATCGGCGTACCCAGCGAAGTGGGCCTCTCCGAGGAAAGATATCGTCCAGAGGGCGCCCCAGTCCTCAAACTCCATCCTATTTTTTTGGGCCCTGCTAGTGTAGACCGCGCCGGTCTCCCCCTTCAGCCGATCTTCGGCAATGTTCAGGTTGAGGGACTCATCTCCCAGTCCCTCGTCCATGTCGTAATAGAACCCGGCAAAGCTTGAGGCATTCCACACCCAGGTTGAACCGTTGACTACCTTCCCGAGATGGCCTCTAATCTCATAAGTTCCGGGATCTTCGACCTCTCTATAGACGCGGAACCTAAGGGGATTTTCCGGCCGTCCGGTGGTGGTGTTGATTGCGTTGTCGACGTCATCCTGATCTGCGGTTTTGATCCCGATGTCGCTCATCAGGACTTTAGACCGGCCCCTGGAGAAACTGATCTTGCGGTCCTCGTTGGTCATAGTGAAGGTCATGTTATCCGGGTCGAGGTCGTAGACGGCCATTTCACCCCATTCGTCGCCCTCTCTGAGGGATATAGTCTGCTCAGAGAGCTGCCACACGCCGTCGACGGTCACAAGAACGTCTCCGCTCCCTGAGAAAGCGTTCTTGAAGTGAACCGCTATGAAGACCACATCTTCGCCCCCAATCGGCCTTTTGTAGAGGTAGGTCCTATCCTCCAGTGTCGCATTCGCTTTCGAGGGCTCCACAACGGTGGAATCCATCCGGACGCCGTCCCTGGAAAGCTCCAGAGAGACCTTCTCGCCCACGGGGTTGACATCCTTGACCGCAAGCTTGTACCCCCCTTCAAGCCTCAGGGGAACATCCCTCTGGATCGTCCTCTCCTCGTCGTCGTCGACGAGGACTCTGGCGATCCGCTCGTCTCTGAAAAGCACCTCACTACCAGACTCATCGAAAAGGTATCCACCACAATAACCGGCGAAATGTGCCTCGCCCAAAAAGCCGATCGTCCAGCGACTTCCCCAGCCCGAAAATTCGATCATCTCCTTCTGAGCCCGGGTGGCGTAAACAGCACCAGAATCTTCGAGGGCCCCAGCGGAAATCGCAAGGCTCAGGCGTTCGTCGCCCACGTCGTCGTCTATGTCGTAGTAGAATCCGGCAAAATCCTGTGCATCCCAGGAATAAGTCACGCCGTCGACGACCTCGGCCACGGGACCCTTCAATTCAAAGGCAGATCCAAGAAGGAAACTCGACACTAGCACCGCAAGCCCGATGAGGACCGCCACAATCGCCGTTCTCAAGCTCAAACCTCCCAGGATGCCTGATCCACGGGCGCCTCTTATTGAGAGAAGTCTGCAGAAAACAGAGCAGGATACAAAAAAGGGAAAGAAAAATGGAAGAGCTCTTGGCTCTCCCAAAGATAGTCTTACTCTCTCTTCCTCAGAACGAGGTAGGAGACTGCCAGAAGGCCGGTTATGGCGAAGACTGCCTCGAATCCGGGGATTCCGCCAGTCTCTTCCTTAGTCTCTTCTACGGGCTCCTCAACTTCGGTTTCCTCGGCCATGGGCTCCTCGACCATGGGCTCCTCAGCTGCGGGTTCCTCAGCTACGGGCTCCTCAGCTGCCGGGGCAGGCTCTACAGAGGTCTCAGGGGCCTTGACGGGCTCGGGAGCGGGCTCTGCAGCCATGTCGGCCTCGATCGTTGCTTCCTCGTAGATGTAGAACCTGAGAGGCTCCGTGACGATATCATCCTGGTCAGCGGTCTTGATCCTTATGTTCTCCATCAGGAGAGTGTCCTTGTTCTTGTTGAGGGTGATCTTGTTGTCCTCGTTGTCCATCATGATGGACTTGGTGTCGGCGTCCACTGTCTGGATCGTCATCTTGTCGTACTCGGTGTCCTCCTCAACGTCGGTGTAGGTGTCGGCGATCTGCCAGATGCCGTCGACGGTGGCCAGGTCCTGGTCAGAGCCTCGGAAGGCGTTCTTGAAGTGGACAGCTATGACGGCGAGATCCTCGGTGTCGCCCAGATCCATGGTGTAGGTGTAGGTCTTGTCCTGAACATCTGCGTTGTCCTTTGAGGGCTCGACAACCGCAGAGTCGACGACCTTGCCGTCCTTCATGAGCTGGACGTAGACCTTGTTGCCGTCGAGGTCGATCGCCTCAATGGCGAGCTCATAGTCATCCTCAAGCTTCAGAGGCGTGCCGGTGGTGAAGGTCATCTCCTCGTCGTCATCCATCAGGATCTTGGAGAGCTGCTCGTCTACCATCAGGTTCTCGTCGGTGGAGTCGTAATACAGGTACTGGTCCTCGAGGCCACCCTCGACGTAGGACGCGAAGTACTCGTCAGCCAAGAATCCAATCGTCCAGTACTGGCCCCACTCCTCGTACTCGAAGTCGTCCTTCTGAGCAGTGGTCTCGTACTTGATTCCTTCGGGCTCGTCGAGAGCGTCACCGGTGATGGTCATGACGATCCTCTCAGTGCCGAGGTTGTCGTCGATGTCGTAGTAGAAGCCTGCAAAGGAGGAGTAGTCCCACTCAACCGTTCCATCTACGACCTCAGCGACGCTTCCCCTGATCTCGTAGGTTCCGGGCTCAGTGATCTCCTTGTATATGTAGAACCTGAGAGGCGTCGTGACGATATCATCCTGGTCAGCGGTCTTGATCCTTATGTTCTCCATCAGGAGGGTGTCCTTGTTCTTGTTGAGGGTGACCTTGTTGTCCTCATTGTCCATCATTATGTACTTGGTATCGGCGTTCACGGTCTGGATCGTCATCTTGTCGTACTCGGTGTCCTCCTCAACGTCGGTGTAGGTATCGGCGATCTGCCAGATGCCGTCGACGGTGGCCAGGTCCTGGTCAGCGCCTCGGAAGGCGTTCTTGAAGTGGACACCTACGACGACTACGTCCTCAGTGTCGCCCAGATCCATGGTGTAGGTGTAGGTCTTGTCCTGAACATCTGCGTTATCCTTGGAAGGCTCGACAACCGCAGAGTCGACGACCTTGCCGTCCTTCATGAGCTGGACATAGACCTTGTTGCCATCGAGATCGATCGCCTGAATGGCGAGCTCGTAATCGCCGGCAAGCTTCAGAGGTGTACCGGTGGTAAAGGTCCTCTCCTCGTCGTCATCCATCAGGATCTTGGAGAGCTGCTCGTCTACCATCAGGTTCTCGTCGGTGGAGTCGTAATACAGGTACTGGTCCTCGAGGCCACCCTCAACGTAGGACGCGAAGTACTCGTCGGCCAGGAATCCAATCGTCCAGTACTGGCCCCACTCCTCATAATCGAAGTCGTCCTTCTGAGCAGTGGTCTCGTACTTGATTCCTTCGGGCTCGTCGAGAGCGTCACCGGTGATGGTCAGGGTTATGCTCTCAGTTCCAATGTCGTCGTCGATATCATAGTAGAAACCAGCGAAATCCTGTGCGTCCCAAGTGTAGTTCGCGTTTTCGACCGTGGCCACAGGACCCCGGATTTCCACCCTATCGACTGCACTTACTGCCATCGCTGACGCGAGTAGCAAGACAAAAGCGGTAAGCGTAATCGCGGTCACTTTCTTCATAATTCCGTTAACCTCCTACTTTTCCCCTATAGGGTTAGGTTCATGCAGCATACAGTATGATTATTCTTAAAACTATTGCCCACACTGATCTCCCCGCCACTGCGGCGCGACCAAACGGCGCCACCAGGTGCTGTTTGGCATCAATATGACACTGTATAGCTACATCACCCTCCCGATCCCGTTGGGACTATGGGGATATCATAGAGAATTTCACCATATATCTTTTGTGGTCTCTTTTTTGAAACATCATCCCCCTGCACCTGAAATTTAAGATGGCAGAACGATCGATCTATCGAAGACACTTCCGAAGATCTGGTCGGCACACCCACCGGAAAAATGTCAGCAAGAAATATAAAAGATTGTACGACAAAATTTCGATATAGGATGAAAGGGGGAAAAAGGGAGAAGTAGACATAAGAGGGATAAAACAAGACTGGAAAACTCGTTTAGACAAAAAACACAATTAAATCCGAATATAGTCTATTTTACCACCATCAGATCCTAAAATCTTTTATTTGTTCTTCAAAGGACCGGATTCGACATCTGGGACATATCCAGCCATTTCAATATGACAACCCCACGAAAGACCCTTCTGAGAAGGTCAGAGAACTGCCGGAAGCCCTTATGATCGCAGGGAAAATTGTTTTTACATCAGAGCCGATAAAGAGAGCCATATGGCGCGAACTGGCCTTATATACCACCCCATTTACCTGGAGCACGACACCGACGGCCATCCCGAGAGAAAGGAGCGGCTCACCACAACTCTGAAGAAGATAGAGTCCTCGGACCTGGACCTGGAGTTCGTCACCCCAAGGCCTGCCACCCTCGAGGAGGTGGGAACGATCCACTCCCCAGGCTACATCGACCAGGTCAGGGCCATGTCCGAGCGGGGAGGAGGATACCTGGACCTCGACACCGTCGTCTCACGGCAATCCTACGACGCGGCTTTGATGGCGGCGGGCGGGGTGATAACCGGCGTCGACGAGGTGAAAAACGACCTCGACAACGCCTTCGCCCTGGTGAGGCCGCCGGGACACCACGCCCTTCCCAATAAGGGGATGGGATTTTGCATATTCAACAACGTGGCCATAGGGGCAAAATACGCCCAGAAGATGGGGCTCGAAAAGGTCCTGATCGTGGACTGGGACGTTCACCACGGGAACGGGACGAGCGCGGTTTTCTACGATGATAGGACCGTTTTGTACTTCTCCACCCACCAGTCGCCCCACTATCCTGGGACCGGAAGGGTGAGAGACCTGGGCATGGAAGGCGCAGAGGGGTTCACGGTCAACGTGCCCCTTCCGAGGGGGACAGGAGACGCGGGATACTTGGCCGCCTTCGAAGAGATCCTAAAGCCCGTGGCGTTGGAGTTTGACCCTGACATCGTCCTCGTCTCAGCAGGACAGGACCCGCACCAAGCAGACCCCCTCAGCGGCATGAACCTAAGCTGCGAGGCCTTTGGATTGATGGCCGCTGAGGTGAAAGAAATAGCCGACTCCTGCTGCGAGGGAAGGCTCGTCGCAGCCCTCGAAGGTGGGTACAACCTGAACGCCCTCTCCGACTCGATAGTAGCGATATTGAGGGCCTTCAAAGGAGAAGCTTTGGCGCAGATCGTGGTCGAGGAGGACCCCAGGGCGGCAGAGAGTATAGAAGATGTGAAGAGAGCCCAGAGACTCTACTGGAACTGCTTCAAGTAGAGCGAGCTAGATGGAATCAACAGACTTTCTGTCGCGCCGAAAAATACCTGGCCATGAAAACTCTGAATTCCAAGTCTCTGATCTCCAGGATTTCCTGGCCCAGGTATATCTTGTATCCACGCCTCAACTCAGGGCCGAGGTGGCGTCCTAAGGATAGGCTCGTCATCTGGGAACGGAGCAGCTCCGAGGCTTCGACGAATTTTCGGGCCACTTCTACCACCAACTGGCCATCCTCGACGTAAGGACCTGAGAGGGGTTCGAGGTGGCTGGAGACGAACTTCTTCGCGTGCTCCGCCGCCCAGACCGGTGGGCCTACCCTTCTTTCGATCCGGGGAAGTGAGGCGACTTCCAGCTCAAAGAGCATCCTGATCACGCCACAAAGTTCGGAGTTTTCTGAGCCGCCCATATCGCACAGTTCAGGGGAAACGCCTCTGTGCCAGTCAGCGTCCGACCGGAGAACCAAAAAGCAGTTACGATCGAAGAGGGCGCGGATCGACTGCTCTGCCTTTCTCAGCTGCGGGAAGACGACGTCCTCCACCAAGTCCGGGGCTGCGAACTCCAACAGGATCAGGGTGCTTTTCCGCTTCGCAATATGTTCCAGAATCTCCTGGTCTGAGAGGGGCTGGATTGGCGATGGGAAGAAGAATTCCAGGTCCGGCACCTCAAAAAATAAACGGGATGCAGCCACGAACTGGAACATCTTGTCGAGGGTGAGTGCCGCGGCGACGTTCCTGCCCGGATCGACGGGATCGACCATCACGAGGGGGTCTTCGTGGTCCAGGGAAGAGTGATCCTCCAGATCGATCATCTCTCCAGGACGCCAGATAGCGGCCTTCTCCATCACGCCGAGAAATGAGCCGTACCGGATCACCAGAAGCTCTGCGAGATAGCCCGAGAATCCACCGACCTTCAGCTCCGACCCGTAGACTCCGATTCCCTTCATGAACTGTTTCAAAAGGAGGACGTCGTCCTCGAGCCCCTTTATTTTCCGGGAAACGTACCGGTTGTGAAAGGGGGTCCTGTCGACGGCGGAGAGGATCTTGGAAGCGGTCTCCACCAGATAGCATGGTACGATGTCGAGCTCGAACCCCTCGAAGATGGCATGGACGTAGGCGTGTTCTGCGTACCGCTCCTCGAACTTTGGGGAAACGCACCTCGCAATCTCCAGGGCAGGCAACAGGGATGATCCCTCGGAGACGCCGATGAATATGTCGAGGTCGTGGTCTCCTGAAAGCCAGGTGCCCCTGGCCGCTGACCCCACCAGGATAACCTCGCAGTCGACACCCCTGGTCCTGGCCAGGTCCTCGATCCGCGATATAACCATTTTCTCAACGGACCTCAGCCTCTCCTGCTCCTCCGAAGAGGGCCTGACCCTGGACAGGACCTCTTCAAGGACTGGAGAGGTGGAAGGCTGCGATGTCCTCGTAGATGGGGCCTCCGGGGGTGAGGGTGCTCTTCTTCAAAAGAAACTCTTCTGCCTTGAACTCGCCGAGGTCGATCTCCCTATGGGGAGAAAGCTTTGAGGCGAGGAGGCTGGTCGTCTCGGGACTGGGCCTACCCACCCTGGCGATGGTGGCGTGAGACGTGAACTTGCGCCGTTCCCGCTCGAACCCCAGGGGCGTGAGGGCGGCTTCCACTGCGCGGAATAGCCCCTCGAACTCGCCCTCGGCTCCGATCCAGACCACTCTGATGGACCTGCCCGGAAAGGCCCCGGTGCCCCCGAC
>DUKF01000062.1 GCA_013329455.1 Methanotrichaceae archaeon
TCGAATGGGGAGGGGTTCGTGATTTATGGACAGGTCAGATAGAACTCGCTTCCGGAGCCGATCTCTTGCCTGATGTTGAAGTCGCCGATGTAGGTCCCGCCATAGGTCATGATGGTGGCACCCTCGGGGCCGTCCTTAACCCGAGCCCCGAGCCGGGCTGTACCCCGCCCCTGGGAAGCGATCTGATAGACCGAGACGTTATCGTTCTGAAATATGATGGTGTCCTTGATCAGGTACTCTANNGAGACGATATTTGGTAGACCGGCAAGCCATCGTTCTGGGATACGGTGGTGTCCTTGATCAGGTACTCTATCTCGGAGTAGCTCTCGGAGATGACCGTTCCCACCGCGTAGTTCTTGGCACAGAGGGCGTTACGAAGGTCGCCCTCGGATTTGAAGACGCCCCACTCGTTGAAGTACATCTCGCTCCCATTCTCGCTATTGTCGACGTAGGCGGTATGGGTCCTGGAGACGGTCCCGCTCCCCTGAGTTCCGACGACGAGCTTCTGGCCGGCGATCCCCTTATCGGTCTGGTAGATCTTCATCTCGTCCATGTACCCGCTCAGGTATATGTACGAATGTTCTGTGACGTTCCCGGCGATGCTCCAGGCTGCTAAGCCCGTCGGAGATACGAGCATCACGGACAGGACTGCAAGCGGCAACAAGACTCTGGCCTTCATGATAAACCCCGTTCCAACTCTCATATTCTGGTACATCCATTATAAATCTGGTGGGTCCTCGGCTCCCGAATTAGGGGGCCGCGGTCCAACGCCTCGCCGGAGGCCTTGGGCCTGGGAAAATCTGGGCCTGAACGGGTATCAAGACATCTTATTCGTCCCGGCTCTGATGCACGCCTTTAGCCCCTATCGCCCCTATCACCAAGCTCCGAGCCGGGCCACGCCCCGCTCCTGAGACGATATTTGGTAGACCGGCACGTCATCGTTCTGGGATACGGTGGTATCCTCGATCAGGTACACTATACCGGTGTAGCTCTCGGAGATGACCGTTCCCACCTCGTAGTTCTTGGCACATAAGGCGCTACGAAGGTCGCTCTCGGAGGTTTTGGGCTTGTAAGGCTTGTAGTCGAATTCGCCCTGCACGTTGAAGTATATCCCGCACTCGTCGACGTAGGTGGTCTGGGTCCTGGAGACGGTCCCGCTCCCCCGGGTTCCGAAGACGAGCTTCTGGCCCGCGAGACCCTTCTCGGTCTGGTATATACTCATCTCGTCCATGTACCCGCTCAGGTATATGGTCGAGCGCTGTGTGACGTTTTTGGCGATGCTCCAGTCTGCAAGGCCCGTCGGAGATACGAACATCAAGAACAGGATGGCAAGCATCAGCAAAACTCTGGTCTTCATGATTAAATCCTTTCCAACACTCGTATTCTTGACACCTATTATAAATCTGATGGGTCCTCGGCTCCCGAATTAGGGGGCTGCGTTCTAACGCCTTGACCTCTTTCCTTTTCTCTTTTTTCCGGGCGGGCTACTTCTGATCTCATCGATCCGACGGTCCAAGGCCGGTTTCAGGTCGGCGTTCACCTCGCCAGAGTATCGGTCGATCCTGGACCCGATGGCAAGCTTCGCCGCCAGAGCCCGAGCGGCCCGGCCCCGGAACCTTCTTGTCGTTCCCATAATTGCTGGATGCCTGTAGATCATACCGTGCTTGGGGGATGGAGCCTTTCCCCGCAGGTGCTTGAATAGTGCCTTTTCCGCTCCCATCACCTGGATCGCAGATGCTGGCATCTCCGAGAGGCGTTTGAGCCCCCCCGCTCTCGATATTATCCTTGCTGCGAGAAGCGGTCCGGCCAAATTCGAGAGATTTGGGGCTATCTGGACCGTCGCCGTTTCCAGGCTCTTTTGGACTGACCTACGAGTCTCGTGAAGCTCGAGGACGGATCGAGCCAGCGCCCCGATCGATTCCTCTTCTTCTAAGAGAGACTCGGCGAGGACTTTGCCCCTAAGGCGGCGGTCGTCGTGGAGCCGGGACCACTCGTAAAGCCTCTCTTCGAGCCTGTTTACGACCTCGTTCAGGTCGTCGAGGGCCTCGATCGTCTGGAGAAGCTCCGCCTCGGCACCGGCCTGGGCCCGCAGTTTCTTTCTCGCAAGATCCAGAGCCGTCTCCCGGAGGGCCGAATTGTACTCCTCGTCGTCCCGGAAAAGGCCCTCCGCCAGAGCTAGATTGCGAAGGTCAGGCTGGACCGCCCCGCCTTTTGCCAGGCTGCCGAAGGCCTCCGATCCCCCTAACCCTGAGAAGGTATCAATCTCCGAGATTTTCATCAGTCTTTCGGCCATCTCGTCGGTCCCTCCGGCCAGGGCTACCCTCCCGGATTCATCGTCCAGACATCCAAACCAGATCGTGATCTTCATCTTGTAACCCACTCTTCCGCCAGGTCCAATATTACTTTCGCCCCGCTGGAAGTAAGTTTATCTACCATGAAGGCCTTTGGAATGTTACCTCTCTATTAAAACTATTAAAAACAGGAGGCCAAATATTATGAAAGCAGCCGTAGAGCAGATTTTGGCTCGGCTGCGGGACCAGAAGGTAGAGGTTTCCGCAGACGAGGTGGAGAGCCGTCTAAGGCTCCTGGTGGAGAAGTTTGGGGTTCCTGAGGGCGAGGCGACCCGGAGCGTTGTCAACTATTTTCTCAAAGAGCATGGCATCGCGCCAGCATCCTTCGCCACGAAAAAGAGCGAGAGCCTGAAGGTGGGCGAGATCGACGGCCCCGGCCGGTGGATCGACCTGGAAGCGAAGGTCGTAGAGCTTTGGGACCCGACGAGCAGCGCCATATCCCAGACGGGGCTCATCGGGGACGAGACCGGCACGATCAAGTTCGTCAAATGGACGAAGTCCGAACTTCCGGACCTGGATCCGGGAAAGAGCTACCTCTTCAAAAACGTCGTCACCGACGAGTTCCAGGGAAGGTTCAGCGTGAAGCTGAACAGGACTAGCGCCATCGAGGAGCTCGCAGAGGAAGTGAAGGCAGCCGAGGCCTCTGCATCGGGATCTGTCCAGGAGATGAAGATCGCAGAGATCGCAGAATCCGCGCGGTGGATCGATCTGCGGGCGAAGGTGGTCCAGCTCTGGGATCCGACGAGCGAGGCGATATCCCAGACCGGCCTGATCGGAGACGATACGGGGGTGATCAAGTTCGTCAAGTGGACGAAGTCCGAGCTTACGGATCTGGTGGAAGGTGAAAGCTACCTCTTCAAAAACGTCGTCACCGACGAGTTTGAGGGCAGGTTCAGCGTAAAGCTGAACAGGACGAGCGGAACCGAACTCCTGGAAGAAGAGATCGAGGTCAGCCCCCAGGAGGCGAAATTTTCAGGAGCCATTGTGGACGTCCAGAAGGGGTCGGGGCTGATCAAGCGCTGTCCCGTCTGCAGGAGGATGCTGACGAAGGGCGTCTGTGGTGAGCACGGAAAGCAGGAGGGGACCTACGACCTCCGGATAAAAGCGGTCCTGGACGACGGGGTCAAGGTCCAGGAGGTTCTGATCAACCGGGAGAGGACGGAGAGCCTTATCGGGATCAGTATGGAGGAGGCGAAGACGATGGCGATGGAGGCTCTCGACCACGAGGTGGTGAAGGGCATGATCGAGGAGAGGCTCCTAGGCAGGTACTACACCGCCTCCGGACCGACGGTCGATCGGTACATACTCGTCGAGACGATCTCGGAGGTTCCTCCGGTGACCGAGGAGGAGACCGATGCCCTCGTGGAGAGGGTCCAGGAGGTGATCTGAGATGGCGGGCTTTGCAAGAGAAGTTGCACGAAGGGTCTATGCCCAGGAGCTTCGCGACTCCGACCTCTCCTTCAGGGAGAACGAAGACCAGTACGCCCCCCTCTATCTGATCACACCCACCGGAGCTCGGTGCAACAGGGTCCTGGTGGTGGGAACCCTCACCGAGAGGGACAACCTGGGAGACGACGTCGAGTACTGGCGAGGAAGGATCGTGGACACCACGAGCAGCATCTTCGTCTACGCCGGCCAGTACCAGCCCGACGCGGCCCAGGTTTTGGCTGCAACCGAGCCTCCGGCCTTCGTCGCCGTCGTCGGCAAGCCAAGCGTCTACGAGACCGAAGACGGGACGAGGCTGATATCGATCAGGGCTGAATCCGTCCAGAGGGTCGACGCCGATATCAGGGACCGGTGGGTTCTGGAGTCGGCAGCAAGAACCCTGGATCGGCTCGAGGCCTTCAAGGCCTTCCTCGGCCAGGGGGGAACCGACGCCTTCTCCAGCGGCGACGAGCTCCTCAAAGAACCCCAGGCCTCCGGGGACGTGGCCGACATCGGAAAAGCCCATCTCCATTATTCCACGGACCTGGAAAGGTACAGGCAGATGGTGGAGAAAGCCCTCGAGTCCCTGAAAGGGGAGATCGTGGAGCCCAAAGTCGAGGCGGAACCCTTCCACAAGACAACAGGTGAGAAAGTCGAGACGGCCCGGGAGGATGATGAAGCCGCCGGGACCGAGTCGGAGGAGTACGAGGAGGAGATCACCGAACTTGAAGACCTCGGAGAGACTTTGAATTTCGAAAAGGATGAAAAGTCAGGTGGCATCGAGAAGATCGAGGAAGAACAGGTTTTCTTCGGCGACCGCGGAAAAGCTTCCCCCAAGAAGAAGAAGAAAGAGCGGTGATACCGGAAACAGACGAGCCGGAACAGGTCCTGAAAAGTTTATATAATGTGGCCGAGTTTATATTAGGTGGTGATAGAATATGGTGATTGGAGTGACGATGGTCAAAGTGGTGCCGGGACAGGAGAGGACCGTTTACAACGCCCTCAAAGAGATCGAGGGAATTAAGGACGTCTATCACGTCTTCGGCGAGTACGACTTCGTGGTGGTTCTGGAGGTGGAGGGGCTGAGCGTCCTCAACCGCCTGGTTGACACCATCCGTGAGATTCACAACGTGACCGCAACCCAGACAGTGGTGGGAGCCGAACTCTAAGCTCCCTCCTCTTTTCTAACATGGAGATAGCAGAGGAGCTGGCCAAGCACCAGAAGGCCATCTCCGTAGCCGAATTTTTTGAGAAGAACCGCCAGATCCTGGGCTTCGACTCGGCACCTAGATCCCTGATAACCACCGTCAAGGAGGCGGTGGACAACTCTCTAGACGCCTGCGAGGAGTCGGACATCCTCCCAGACATCTTCATCCAGATCCAGAGACGTGGCGAGGGGTTCAGGGTGGTGGCGGAGGATAACGGGCCAGGGATCGTCGGATCAGAGGTTCCCAGGGTCTTTGCCAAGCTCCTTTACGGATCTAGGTTTCACTCCCTCAAGCAGAGCCGGGGCCAGCAGGGCATAGGGATCTCCGCGGGCGTCCTCTACTCCCAGCTCACAACAGGACGGCCGACGGCCGTCACCACCAAGATCGGGCCGGACCACAAGGCCGGCCGGTGGGAGCTGATGATCAACACGGCCACCAACGAGCCCGAGATCCTGAAGACCGAGGATGCTGACTGGGATCGACCCCACGGAACCCGGGTTGAGCTGGAGATGGAGGGGTCTTACGTTCGGAGCCGAAGGCAGTCGATTTACGGCTACCTCAAGAACGTGGCGATAGTCAACCCCCATGCCAGGATCACCCTCGTAGAGCCCGACGGCAACATGGAGACTTTCGAGAGGGCGACGGACAAGATGCCCAGATCCTCCTACGAGATCAAGCCCCACCCTTGGGGAATGGAGCTGGGCGGCCTGATCAAGATGCTCAGGTACACCGATAAGAAGAAGCTCAAAAGCTTCCTCCAAGGCTCCTTTTCCAGCGTCGGGGCGATCATATCCCAGGAGATCTGCGAGCGGGCGGAGCTCGATCCCGAGATGGTCCCCCAGGACATAACCCACGCAGAGGCGACGAGGCTCCTTTTCGCCTTCAAAGAGATGAGGCTCAAGTCGCCCCCGACCGACTGCCTCTCTCCCATCGGCGAGGAGCTGATAAGGACGGGCCTGGAGAAAGAGTACCGTGTGGACTTCATCGCCACCTCCCTGAGATCGGTCTCGGTCTACTCGGGAAACCCCTTCCAGGTGGAGGTGGGGCTCGCCTACGGCGGCGAGCTGAAGGCGGACGGCAAGGTCGACGTCTTGAGGTTCGCAAACAGGGTCCCCCTTCTCTACCAGCAGGGAGGATGCGCCATAACCCACGCCATCGAGAACATCTCCTGGAAGACCTATTCCCTGAGCCAGCCGGGTGGCGGGGTTCCCGTGGGGCAGGTGGCGCTTCTTGTCCACATTGCCTCGACGAACATACCCTTCACCTCCGAGTCGAAGGACGCCGTCGCCGACGTTCCCGAGATCGTAGCGGAAGTGGAGCTGGGCCTCAAAGAGGTGGGAAGAAAGCTCCGGCGTTACCTCTCGAAAAAGAACGCCTTATCGGATCGAAAGGAGAAGGAAGAGATCATAAGAAAGCTCCTTCCCAGGATCTCAAAGAAGCTGGCAGAGCTTCTCGAACGGGAGGAGCCGGACATCAACCCCGTCGTCGCCAAGATCATGGGAAACCTCCTCGTCAAAAGGTCCATCGTATCCGAGAACGGTGAGACCTTCGTGACCCTGGAGGTCGCCAACTACAGCGATGCCGCTAAGGCATTCAAGCTCCACGAGACGGTGTCGGTGGAGGCGACGTCCATCGAGCCCCAGGCGAGGGTGATCGCCCTCGGGGACGGGTACGACCACCTCTGGAAGGTGTCTCTTCGGTCCGGTGAGCAGCAGAAGATCAAGTATTCAGTTCCCTCGGAGGGGGTCATGTTCTCCGAGCCCGTGGTCGAGGGGATCCCCTCGGAACTTGTCAGCGGTGCAAGGGTGGTGGGATAAGTGAAAGACGCAGAGACGACTAAAGAGAGGCTTCTGGGCCTGGCGGAGATGCTCTACGACCAGTTCGAGCGGGGGATCGTACCCCACCTCGCCCTTCCCAGCAGGACGAAGAGCAACTTAGAGTACGACAGGGAGGGAGAGATCTGGGTCTACGGCGATCAGGAGAGCGTCCGGTCCGTCAAGACCGTAAGAGGCGCAAAGAGCGTCCTCAAGACATCCTACCTCGTCGAGCTTCTGATCAAAGAGCACCTCCAGCACAACCGGGGCTCCACCCTGAGAGAGATATACTACATCTCCGAGAACTGGGACGTGGCCAAGTTCGGGGAGCAGGCCGAAAGCGACCGGCTCGTCGAGGATCTGGAGATCCTGACGACTCTGCTCCGAGAAGACTTTCACGTCCGTCCCGAAGAGGACGGGGCGACGGTCTTTGGCCCCCTCACCATCAGTGAGAAGACCCGGAGAGGCGAAAGGACGATCCACTGCCAGGAGGACGTAGGTGAGGCCGGGTACCAGATACCCTTCAACGTCGACAACGTCGAGTTCAAGGACCACGACGCAAAGTTCGTCGTTGCGATAGAGACCGGCGGAATGCACGCCCGGCTGATCGAGAACGGTTTTGACCAGGAGCACAACGCAATCCTAGTCCACCTGAAGGGCCAGCCCGCAAGGAGCACCAGGCGCCTCATAAAGAGGCTGAACGAGGAGCTCGCCCTTCCCGTCGTCGTTTTCACCGATGGCGACCCCTGGTCTTACAGGATCTTTGCCAGCGTCGCTTACGGCGCCATCAAGAGCGCCCACCTCTCCGACTACCTGGTCACGCCGCCAGCTCAATTTTTGGGGGTCCAGCCGACGGACATCGTCAATTACGACCTGTCCACCGATAAATTGACCGACCAGGACCTCCAGGCACTCAGGAGCGAGCTCACCGACCCGAGGTTTGCGACCGACTACTGGAAAGAGCAGATCAAGCTTCAGCTCAAGCTCTCGAAGAAGGCTGAGCAGCAGGCCTTCGCCGGAAAGGGGCTGGACTTCGTTACAAGGGTCTACCTCCCCGAGAGGCTCTCGGAGATGGGGATGATCTAGGTCGCAAGACGAGCTGAAAGTCGACTTTAAACGGAAGTCGAGTTCTCGGCTATTTGTCATTTTTTATTTAGATTCATTTTTGAAAAACCCATAAAGATATATTTAATTAAGTTACAGTTTATAGAGATCTGGTGGCGAACGTTCATTCACACGCCGATATGCGCAGGTATCGCACGTGAACAGTCGCTGTTTGGCATCAAACCGGCCGCCTCAATAGTGGTGTCATGCCATGTACAACCGCCCCTCAATATTCAAAAAGCAAGGCCCCTTCCTGGGCGCCTTTCTTCTCCTGATCTCGGCAACTGTCGTCATCAGTTGTAGCTCCGCACAAATCGATCAACCGACCTTTGAAGCGAAAGCTGTCTCGACTGAAACCGCAGGGTTCACGTCGAATGAGCCCTCGCCTGTCGATCTCGCTCTCGTGAAGGATCTCGATGGTTCGGTGAGTGTCGTCGTCCTGTGGAACGAGGCAATGCTGGCTGCGATTCGCAGCGGAAATCCACGCCCCACTGTGACCAGCCGAGCTCTCTTCGTCGTTCACAGCGCCATGTACGATGCCTGGACGGCATACGATCCAGTCGCCGTGCCGACTGCAGTGGACCCAGCGCTGCGCCGTCCCGAAAACGAGCATACTGAGGTCAATAAATCGATCGCCGTCAGCCACGCTGCCTACTTCACACTGGTCAACCTTTTTCCGGAGTACGAGCGGGAGACCCGAGCCTTCTCAAACCTCATGAAAAACCTGGATTACGATACCCAAGTATCGAGCGATAAGACCAAGCCCGGAGGCGTCGGCCGTGCTGCAGCCCAGGCGGTCCTCGCCGCGCAGCAGAACGACGGTTCCAACGCAGCCGGTGGGTATGTCGAGATCACCTCCGACACATATCCGGAACTCTACTCGCCGGTGAACAGAGCCGACCCCTCGGCAGGCAAATCCCCTTCAAAACCGGGATTCGATCCCAACCACTGGCAGCCTTTGCGCGTTCCGACCGGAACTGTGGTCGATTCCGATGGCAACCCGCTCGTTGATGACGACGACCCGGCATCCTTCATCGATCAGAAGTTTATGACGCCGCACTGGGGTGCGGTCGTGCCCTTCGCTCTCACTTCCGGTAGCCAGTTCCGCCCGCCTTCCCCACCTCAGGCTGGCTCCGATGCACCCTACATAGATGGCATGGGCCGAGAGATGAGCAACGATGAAGCGTATCATTTTCAGGTTGATGAGGTTCTGCAGTTCAGCGCCGACCTGACAGACAAGAAGAAGGTTCTCGCCGAATTTTGGGCAGATGGGCCGCGTTCAGAGACGCCTCCCGGCCACTGGAACGCCATAGCCCACGGAATCTCAGAGAGAGACCGAAATTCGATCGACGACGATGTCAAGATGTACTTTGCTCTGAACGGTGCCCTCTTTGACGCCGGGATCGCCGCCTGGGATGCAAAGCGGGTTTACGACTACGTTCGCCCCCAGTCAGCGATCCATCATTACTATGCCGGAAAGCTGGTGGAAGCCTGGGGCGGGCCTGACAAGGAAACTCAGCTCATCCTCGGGGAGACGTGGCGCCCATACCAGGATTTGACCTACGTCTCACCGCAGTTTCCAGAGTACGTCTCCGGCCACAGCACATTCAGCGCTGCAGGGGCCGAAGTGCTGACGGAATTCACAGGGTCCAATCGATTCTACGACGGTGTGACCATGATCAACGCCGACTTCAACCAGGATGGAATTCCCGACATGTTGGGACAGCATATCGCCACCGTGGGCAGCAACAGGTTTGAGAGAAGCCCATCAGCCGTCGTTGTTCTCCAGTGGGAGACCTTCCAGGATGCGGCCGACGAGGCGGGCATATCGCGGCTTTGTGGTGGCATCCATTTCCAGGACGCAGACCTTCGGGGCCGAAAGTTGGGCAGGCTTGTTGGCGAAGAGGCTTATCGGCAGGCTGAAAGCTGCTGGAACGGGACGGCTCACAGACTCTGAGGTTCGGAACGTCCCGGTCGGCGAATCCCGGGACGTTCTCGGTTGATTTTATATGCACCCGGGGGACTTTCGTAATCAATGATCTTTGACCTCGAGCCCGCCGAGATTGTGCCGGTTCGGGGGCGATCTGACGATTACGAAGGGGGATAATCCACGAAGCCGATAGACTTTCACGCTCACATTTACACCGACGAGATGGCGCCGAAGGCGATCGCCTCCGTAAAGCGAAGGATGGGGGTCAGGGTGCCCGGTCTTGGAACCGTCTCTGACCTCAGGGACTCGATGAAAAGGTCCGGCGTTGAGAAATCGATAATCTTGCCGCTGGCGCCTCTTCCCAAACACGTCAGGCCGATGAACGACTTCTTCCTCGGGGCGGCTGAAGGAAACGGCCTAGTCCCATTCGGGGCGATCCACCCATTCCAGCCTGACCTGGAAGAGGAGCTCGACCGGCTCCTTTCAGCCGGTGTCAAGGGGGTAAAGGCCGTCCCCTTCCTCCAGAGCTTTTATCCCGACGATCCCCGGTGCGACCGCCTTTACGATGCCGTGGCGGAGCGGGACATGATCCTCCTCCTCCACGCGGGAAAGGTGCCCGAGGACCTGCCAGAGTTCTTCGGGACCCCCGATCGCTTCGCCCGAATGGTGGAGAGGCACCCTGATCTGGTCGTCGTCCTCGCGCACCTGGGTGGGTGGGAGATGTGGAACGGGGTGCGTGAGCACCTCATTCCGGCTGGGGAGAACGTCTACTTCGATACCGCCTACATCTCGCCTAGCCTCAGCCCAGAGGAGGCGACGGATCTGATCTGTGAGATGGGCGCAGATCGAGTCCTCTTCGGGACCGACTACCCCTGGACAGACCAGGCCGAGGAGATCGGGTTCGTCGAGAAGATGGACCTCTCGGATCAGGAGAAGAGGTTGATCTTCTCTGAAAACGCAAGAAGGCTCCTTTTGCGCTGATTTTGGGCTTGAATATGCCCCGCATTAAATGGCGTACCAGCCCAACTTTTTTAACGGATCGAGATGGTGTTAAGAATATGAAGCGCGATCTTATGGAAATTCTGGCCTGCCCGATGTGCAAGGGCGATCTGGACCTCGAAGTCTCCGAGGAGAAGGATGAGGAGATATTGAACGGAAAACTCTGCTGCAAGAGCTGCGGCGAGTGCTACCCCATCGAAGACGGTATACCGAACATGCTACCGCCAGACCTGCGGGAGGAGATGGCCACTTAGGCGGCCGGCTAGGCACCTCGCCCGCCGGATCTGCTCTGATCCGCTTTTCATCAGATCCACCACTCTTCAAATTCCCTTTACTTCTGATCGTCAATCTTATCTATGTCCAAAATACCTTCTCGAATACGTGATAAGCGTGAGATATATCGTCGTTACGGGCGGGGTGATGAGCGGCCTTGGCAAAGGGATCACCGCCGCCTCAATCGGTCGGATGTTGATGGAGAGGGGTTACAAGGTGACCGCCATCAAGATCGATCCCTACATAAACATCGACGCGGGGCTGATGAGCCCCTTCCAGCACGGCGAGGTCTTCGTCCTCAAGGACGGCGGCGAAGTTGACCTCGACCTCGGCAACTACGAGCGATTTTTGGACGTTGAGCTGACCCGCGACCACAACATCACCACCGGCAAGGTCTACAAGAGCGTCATCGAGAAGGAGAGGCGCGGCGAGTACCTGGGAAAGACCGTTCAGATCATCCCCCACATCACCAACGAGATCAAGGAAAGGATCAAGAATGTGGCGAAGGAGAGCGGTTGCGAGGTCTGCCTGATCGAGGTCGGGGGCACAGTGGGCGACATCGAGAGCATGCCATTCTTGGAGGCGATGAGGCAGCTTCGTAACGAGGAGATGGGAAACGTTGCCTTCATCCACGTGACCCTGGCGCCGACGACCACCGACGGCGAGCAGAAAACGAAGCCGACCCAGCACAGCGTAAAGGAGCTT
>DUKF01000187.1:0-253 GCA_013329455.1 Methanotrichaceae archaeon
CCCCCCGATCCCCCTTCGTGTCCATCACGAGTATGGCGGGGCAGGGCGAGAGAGCGGTCCCAGCCTATCGCTTCGACCTTCCTTCTGCCCAACCAGGCCCGGGAGAGTTCACGGGACGTCAGGCCGAAAACCTTATATTCGGCAAATGCTAACGAGGTATACGGCAGTTGCCGACTGCCGAACACCTCCCTTCACAGCCGCTCTTTTCTTTATTTTTGGAACTCTCTATTCGAGACGAGTTCGTTCTTCTAAC
>DUKF01000187.1:263-3044 GCA_013329455.1 Methanotrichaceae archaeon
TCCTTTACCCTCTATTTTTTTCTTCTTCATTCCCTCCAAGCCTTTTCGTCTCCTTTAAATAAGACCAGATCACCCTTTTTCAGCATATGCCAGACCCTCTGCGGAAGATGGACGACCTGGTAGGTGCCCTGGAGGAGCTGCGCCTTCACGTGGGTCCTGCCGACCTCCAGGTGGCAGACCGGAAGGTGAACGGTCAGCTCTACATCTCGCTTGCCAACGCCTGCCTGCGAAACCGGGCGGCGCTCCTCTACGGCGGGATGGGCGCAAACAAGACGACCCTGGTGAACCTTTTGGGATGCGCCTTCACCGGCCTCTCCTTCGACGAGGTCGAGAACCTGATGATCACGGGCCATCCTGAGCAGACCGAGGAGAAGATCGTGGGGTTCATCGACCCGCGCCAGTGGTCCTGCCCCCCGGCCCCGTCATCCGACTCGTCCCGATCTTCGACCCGTTCGGGATCGTCGGTCCGTCCTGATTCTTCCTCTTTCGACG
Source organism: Methanotrichaceae archaeon (assembly GCA_013329455.1). Classification (GTDB taxonomy): domain Archaea; phylum Halobacteriota; class Methanosarcinia; order Methanotrichales; family Methanotrichaceae; genus Methanocrinis; species Methanocrinis sp9297u. The sequence goes on from DUKF01000187.1 coordinate 756, forward strand.
AGGGAGCCGAGGCGATCCAGGTCCTCTGGACTCCCTGGTCCGGGTCCCGGTGGAAGGTGATAAACGAGATCAACCGCTTCCCCTCGGGAAAGCAAAACCTTTTTTTGGAGCTTCTCCAGAAGCGGAAGGTGAGCTACGCAGGAAAGACCCTGGACCTCGGCGACACCTGCTACTTTGCCACCATGAACCCCGACTTCAGCTCGACTTACCCCCTGGACGAGGCCCTTCTCGACCGGATATCGATCTCGGTCCCCGCGACCCAGCCCGACTTTCTCGCAAGCCTCGCCCTCGCCGAAAGGGAGAAAGAGGTCTGGGAACTGGCCGAGTCCCTCCCACGTTTCTCCGCTGAAGAGTTCGAAAGCCTTCCTGGAATGGTGGCCGCCGTGAACCTCGACAGCCAGGTGGAGCTATCGATAATATCCCTTTTAAGAGACGTCACCCTCTGCGAGAGGGCGCCGGCCTTCGACAAGACCCAGCTATCTGGTGGGTCCAAGCCGAGCCGGGGCCTCTGCGCCGGGTGCCACTACTTCAACAACCCCGAGGTCTGCTGCTGGCAGGTCGACGAGGGGCTCTCCGACAGGGTGAGGCAGGACCTTCGTTCCTACACCAGGGCGATGGCTCTCCTCCTCGGCCTTGACAGCTCAGAGAGCAAGATCGAGGTCTTGAGGGCCGTCGCTCCTTACGTCATCTGGCACAGGGTCTCCCCCAACAGGACTATGCTGGAGCGACCCCCCTACTATGGGGCGAGGCGTCTTCTCTATGTGAAGGACCTTGTCGAGAAGAGCATCAACCGAACCCTGAACGAGCGGGGCGAGATGAACATGATCTTCGCCCGGGCCGTCGACGGCGAGATCTCGCCGAGAGAGGCGATCGAGGAGCTGTCGGGCTACGACGACCCGATAGCGAGGCTCGATTATGTGAGGGCCCTGGAGAGGATGGTTTGAAGCTGAAGGGCTTCATGGACCAGGCCTACGAGGGCAAGGTCAGAAAGGAGAAGAGGCTCGACGAGAAGAAGGGTGAGTTCCTTTTGGGATTTGAGGACCTCGCCCTGAGATTGAAAGATAGGCCGAAGAGGGCTGAGGTGGAGAACCTTGCCCCCAGGGAGGCCGACTCAATCGTCGACCTCGTCCTTTCGGCTTCACCCAAGGACAAAAGAGAGGAGATCATCTGGGGCATTCTTACAAGCCTGGCGGCCGAGAGCCTTTCGGAGCCTCTGGTCATCCCGCCCCGAAACTTCGCCAGCCTTGAGCTGAAGAGGGGTACGATAATTCTGGATGGCGAAGCCTCGGGGGCTGGGCCAAAGGCCAGAGCTTCGAACAAGGCAGGTCAAACTCCGGCTCTCTGGACCTCCGCCCACCACCTCGGGGAAAAGATGTCCGGCGGAATGTTGGTGGTTCGGGGCAGAGCCGGAGACTACCTGGGCCAAGAGATGAGCGGCGGCGGTATCGTCTGCGCCTCTTGCGGTGATTACGCCTTTCGGAAAATGACTGGCGGCTGGGGCGTTGTCAAAGGCGATGCCGGAAATTACATCGGTGTGGGAAACTCTGGCGGCAGGATCGCCGTCAAGGGGAGGGCAGGCGCAAGGGCTGGTTGGTTGATGCGGTCGGGACGGATCAGGGTGGGAAAAGATGCCGGCGACTACCTGGGCCTCATGATGAGCGGCGGCGAGATCTCGGCAGGGGGCAGATCCGGGTCAAGGGCAGGCTGGCGGATGAAGGGCGGGACGATCACAGCCTGTGGTTACGGTCCCGAGGTGGGGGCTGAGAAGGTTGGTGGCAGGATATTCCGAAGAAAGGCTGATTGAGATCTGGGAGAAGTCCAGGTCAAACTGGCATCGGCCCCAGCTTCCAAGGCCGATCATCGACGGGTCCAAAGACGGCGAGAGTTTTCCCTTCAGAAACTATAGGATCGTCGTCGGTCCAAAAACGCTCGAAAAGGGCGACCAATATTTGGAGAACTTATTCGACCACCTGATCGTCCACTACCTCTTCTGCCCAAGGTCCATCGAGACGGCCGGAAGGCTCGCACTGGCAGCCCGGGAGGGTCTGAGCAACGGCAACCCAAATCGGGCCAGAAGGATGGTGAACCTCTTTTCCGACATCGTCGTCGACACCTTCCGTCTGGAGCGAAGCGAGGAGGACGAGGAGAAGGTTCTCCTCGGCTGGACGGATCTGGCGGGGCAGGACATATCGCCCCTGGACGAGGCCGTGGTCGGGTTTCTTGGCGACCTTTGGGGGGTGGACCTTCCGTCCTTTGACCTTCCCGAGTCAGAGATGCTCCTTTCGGTCT
>DUKF01000149.1 GCA_013329455.1 Methanotrichaceae archaeon
CTCGGACCCCTGACCGAGATGGCCTATGTGAACTGGGGGCTTTGGACCTACGCCAACACTGGCGGCCTCCCGTACGTCCCACCCTGGAACTTCACTGGATGGGCCTGCTTTCCCCCGGCCCTCTGGTTGATGGCAAGAGCCCTTTTGAAGATGGACGTTCCGACGACCTTCTCTCCAAGAGTTCTGATTCTGGCCCTTGCTGGGCTGGCCGCGGAGATCGCGATCTTCGTCACTCTGGGCCAGAACTCGGTCCACGCTCTCGCCGGAGGAGCGGTTTTGGCCGCGGCCCTGATCTTGGTCTTCTGGGAGAGAGCGACGATGGTGATGATGGGGGCGGGCGCCCTCCTCGGACCCCTCTGCGAGTCCCTGCCGATCTCAGCGGGCGCCTGGTGGTACGCGGCCCCTGCCGACATCTTCGGGATGCCAGCCTACATGATACTCGCCTACGCCATCTTCGGTGGACTTGTGGGTCACGCCTCACAGGCGGTGGGGGGCATTGATGGAAGGTGTTGGAAAGGGCAGAACGAAAACGGCCAAAATGTAGAGGGTACGCGGTCGGGGCTGATCCGACTCTGGTATGATAAGAGGGCTTGAAGGAAAGATAGGTCAGGATGATATTGATCTTGAGCTCAGATTAGATGAGGCAGCTCAGGGTCATTACTAGCTCATCCTCGGATATCGGCTTTATGAGATAGGTAACCGCGCCAAGATCGTAACTTTTCTGGACGTGCTTGGATACGAGGGAGCCTGTCAGCATCACCACCGGTATGCAGCGAAACTTCGGGTTGGCTTTCAGCCGCTCCAAAAGCTCCATCCCGCTCAAACGGGGAAGTTTGATGTCCAGCAAGATCAGATCTGGAAGGTCAGATTCCTCCTTGGAGAGCGACTCCAGGCAGTCCAGGGCTTCTTCGGCGTCTGCGGCCAGAAAGATGTCTCTATCCAGACAGATCCTTCGCAGGAGCCTCTTGGTGAGATCAGCGTCGTCGGGATTATCCTCGACGAGCAAAATTTTTAAATTCTGATATGTTTTATCCACTTTCGCCTCTGAGCTTTTCGGTTCTTGAATCGCCGCAGACATATCGATCTTAATCTCCAACTAGCTTCGGGGCACTGCCAATAAAAATACTTTTCCCGTTGGCGACGGCGATACTACACTAATGACGGATTCTTCATACAACTTTTGTTAGAAATCATACGAATGTACTTCTATAATATTAATTGCGGCAAGACATCAAGGTTCGATCTTCTCCTGCTCGCTTCCCCTGGAGAGGAGGGCCACCCTGCTGATAGGGACGTGGTTTGCGAGGCGGTAGCCCAGGATTTCGGATAAATCATTCGCGAAGTCCATCACCTCTTCGTGAGTCGGCATGGAATCCCTTTCGAGCCGGTTTCGGGAGCTTCCAAGGTGCATGTAGGCTTTCACCTCGACGAAGTCCGGTTCTGCGATCTCGATGAGCTTCGCGTAACCCTGGGGGTCTTGCATGTTGAGGTTCTTGGCCATTGTGAGCCTAGCCACTGTCCTGGAGGGCGAGTCTCTCATCATCTCCAAGCTCTCCAAAAATCGGCTCCAGAGGTTGGACTGGGGGTTTGATACTTTGAGATAGGTCTTCTCGTCCGGGGCGTTGAGGCTGAGGTAGAGCTGGGTGGGTCGGACTTCGCCGATCACATCGGGCATCGTCCCGTTCGTCACCAGAAAGGCTGTCATTCCCCGGCTCTTGATCTCCTCGATCAGCTCTTTCAGCATCGGGTAGAGAGTCGGCTCTCCCATCAAAGAGATGGCGACGTGAGCTGGGCTTTTGGCCTCTTCAAGCCTTGCGGAATCGGTCGTGTCTGGAGCTCCGCCGTAGCCGGAGATGAGCCTCTGCTGCTCAAAGAGGACGCCGTCCAAAATTTCCGTGGGCTCGATCCATTCCCCAGAGGTGTCGGGCATATCGTCGATGGGCCTCCAGCAATGGAGACAGCGGTGGTTGCAGAGAAGAGTAGGGGTCATCTGGACGCACCTGTGACTGGAGATGCCGTAAAAGTGGTTCTTGTAACACTGATCGCCACCGCGAATGCTCCGCTTGAGCCAGAGGCAAGGCTTGACTGCGCCATGGGCCACCAGGTGATATCCTTGCCTTTTAAGCCGCTCTGTGATCTGGTTGGGGAAGTACTCCATAACGCGGAGTCAGAGAGAGACGAGCAGTTATATAGTTATTCGAGAGACCTAAGAAGGAAGTTTAAGCGAAAAAGCTTTTTATAATCCTAAAGACGGTCTTAACATCGAGAGGGAGACGGAATGATCAAAAAAAACATTAAGCTCGTATCAGGGCTCGTCCTCCTGGTCATCCTGATCGCTGTTGGGATGGCTCAGGGGGCGGCCACACTGAAAGTATGCGAATGCAGAGCCTGTGGCTGTCAGTACCTCAGCATACAGGAGGCGATCGATAAGGCCAGCCCCGGAGACGTCGTTCTGGTGAGGAGCGGAAACTTCCACGGGAATATCAACGTGACAAAGCCGATCAGCCTCATAGGCGAGAGATGGCACGGCGGCGACCTGCCCCTCATAAATGCTGACGGGAACGGCAGCGCAATAACAGTGAACGCGGACAAGGCGACTGTGGAGAACATAAGGGTCACCAACTCGGGCAACGACTCCAGCGACGCCGGGATCAGGGTAGTATCCGATAACTGCACCATCAGGAAAAATACAGCCAGTCAAAACGGCGGTGCCGGCATAATTCTGGAAAATGCCAGGAACTGTACAGTTCAAGACAACGTCGCGAGGGGTAATGCTTATGGTATCAATCTGTTTAACTCCAGCGACAACGACCTCTATCAGAACTGGATCTACAACAACACCGTGATTGACGCCTTCGATGATGACTTCAATCATTGGGATAGTGGCGTCAAGGGTAACTATTACGGCTCGTTCAACTGCACTGACGAGAACAACGATACGATCTGTGATTCCGCTTACAATATAACAGGCGCTGCAAGTTTCGACAGGTACCCGATGGTTGGCAGTGCGTTAAGTTTGCTGTTGCGTTGAATTTGCTGTAATTTAGAGTTGGCAGTATTCACAACAACCCTGAATCCTGCGATAAGCTTAAAATCCAGATATATTTCACAGCAGATCATCACGCGGCCTGTAGGTTTCGATAGCGAGACCTGGCCTCAATTTTTTTTGTTTTTTTGAACTTATGGCGAGCTGTACTGTCCATGGGGGCATCGGGCAGCAGCTTTTCCGAACGGGAAGCCATGGACGGGGTGATCGATGAAGCTTCCAGGCGGCGGGCGGTCGCTGGCTATGAACAACGACCAGAAAGATTAAGGCTAAAAATGCCATTACGGAAATTATGTTGCTGCGACCCTAAGGGAGCACCTTTAAATAGTCGTATGCATCTAGTCAGAATAACGAGGAATTGAAATGGTTACTGGCACAGTAAAGTTCTTTAACAGAACGAAGCATTTCGGCTTTATAGCTGGGGACGACGGGACTGACTATTTTGTACACTCAAGCGGTCTGAAGCCGGGCGTTTCCATAGATGAGGGAGATAAGGTCAGCTTTGAAGTTGAGGCTGGCGACAGAGGCCCCAAAGCAGAGAAAGTGGAGAAAGCAGAGTGAGCTCTTGATCATCAACAAGCAAATTTTCAACAAGACGAGCGACCGGATCAATTCCGGCTAATTTTTATTTTAGATTTTATCGCATTTTATTTTTTTATTTCATTCTTACCCATGGAGCGGATGCCCGATACATCTCGATCAGTTTCGAGAAGGCAAACGTCTTTCGTGTCAGCCCGCCGTCGAAGTGCCTCATTGTGAGATGCGTCCTTTCGACGTACGCTGTGCTTTTCCCCAGCAGCTCCATCACTTCATCTTCGTCGCCATAAACGACTCGGTAACTTTCTTCTCACCAGACACCATTCTCGCGCTATTTGACCACCTGCAGATAACTGTTAGTCTGGCGGGGGACGTTTGAGAGTGGGTGGTTTTCCTCTCCCTTTGTACACTCAGGAGCGAGACCATAG
>DUKF01000256.1 GCA_013329455.1 Methanotrichaceae archaeon
TGGCGGGTCCCGGCGAGCCCCTCTTCAACGAGCCTACCTTCGAGACTTTCCGGCTCGTGGGAGAGAAGTACCCGCATCTGATTCTATGCCTCAGCACCAATGGCCTCCTCCTTCCCAACGAGATCGACAGGCTTGACAGTCTGGGGATCAGCAACGTCACCGTGACCCTGAACGCCGTCGACCCGAATATTGGAAAGGAGATCTACGAGTACGTCACCTACGAGGGGAAGAAATATACGGGTCTGGAGGCCGCCGAGATCCTCCTCGACCATCAGCTGAGGGGTCTCGCGGAGGCGGTCAAGAGGAAGATGATCGTCAAGGTGAACACTGTTCTAATCCCAACGATAAACGACGACCACGTAATCGAGATCTCAAAGACGATCAAGAAGCTCGGAGTTTACATCCAGAACGTGATGCCTCTGATCCCTCAGTACAAGTTCTCGCACCTATCACCGCCGACACCAGCTCAGAAGAAGGAAGTTCAGGACGTGCTCGCCAAGACCATGAGGCAGATGAGGCACTGCAGGCAGTGCAGGTCTGACGCCATCGGGAAGCTCGGGTGCGACGTTCAGCAGCAGTTTGACAAGTCTGATTAGTCAGGTCTGCTGGGGTGGGTTGGGTCGTTCTCGCCCTCACCTCCCAGGCCCTCGGCGACCGTCTCACAGAATCCTGGTGGGCTCGGTCGGCCTTGGCGTCTTGACGACGAGGACGCGCAGCCTTCCGTCGCTCTCGTTCGTCCAGCGGTGGGGAATTTTGGCAGGGCTCTCCACGAGGGCATCGGCCCCGACCTCCTTTCTCTCGTCTCCGATCTCCACGATCCCCCGTCCCTCCAGGACGTAGAAGACGACGTCGACGGGGGTGACGTGCTTTTTCAGGGATTCTCCCGGTTCCAGGGTGATGTGCATCACCTGGGCCCATTCGGTGTCGCTAATCTTCCTCGCATCGACCCCGTGGGGGTTTGGCGTTCTCTCGGCTTTTTCCACCTCGACGATCTTCATAGTTCGGCTCCTTGAAGTCTATCGAAATCTTATTCGAAGCATATTTGAATCTTGGACGTATATATTTATGGAGGTATTGTGCCCATTCTCACGTCGGCGCTATTCCAGGTCAAAAGTTGGGGTGGATGAAGGTGGCCAAAAGGAAGATCATAAAAATCGACGAGGACCTCTGCGACGGGTGCGGAAACTGCGTCCTCACCGGTCCCGAGAACGCCATCGAGATCATTGATGGGAAGGCCAGGGTCGTGAAGGAGAGCTTCTGCGACGGCCTCGGCGCCTGCATCGGCGAGTGCCCCCAGGGCGCGCTATCGATCGAGGAGCGGGAGGCCGAGGAGTTCGATGAGCAGGCCGTCAAAGCGGCCGTCGAATCGGCGAAGCTGGCTCACGAGGCCGAGGACGAGCCGCAGAGCGGGGATTGCCCCGTGGCGCTGAGGGGGACCGGCATGGGAAGGCTCGGCTCCTCAAAGCTCTCCGGAAGGCGCAGGCGTACATCAAGCCCGTCGGCCGGCATCGAGGTCGAGACAGCACCCGGCGCCGCACAGCCGGAGCTGTCCAACTGGCCGATCCAGATGAGGCTAGCCCACGTAGACGCCCCCTACTACGATGGCGCGCGTCTTTTGATCGCGGGAGATTGCACCGCCTTCGCATCGCCAGCAGTCCACCAGGACTTCATAAAGGGGAGGATCACCCTCATCGGCTGCCCCAAGCTCGACGAGAGGGATAGCTTCGTTGAGAAGCTGGCCGCGATCCTAAAAGCCCACGATGTCGAGGATATCACCGTCCTCGAGATGGAGGTACCCTGCTGCTCGAATCTGGAGGCGTTCGTCCGACAGGCCCTGAAGATGGCGGGAAAGGATGTGCCCGTGAAAAGCGTCATCCTGGGGATCGAGGGCGAGGTGCAGGGGTGAGGTCGGCGCTCGGGCCGGATGCGTGGATGATATATTTTTAGTGGGGGCACTGCCAAGATTATTTTATTAAATTATCTAAATTGCGGTTTGCAATCTCCCCAAGATAGAAAATAGCGCATGAGTTCAATAACACGCGGCGATTAATTAATTAGATTAAAAATTCTGTTTATTAAAATTGCCTGCCGCTTTAATTTGCAGATTGTTCTCATTGATTTAAACATAATTTAGATTATATTTAAATTCCATATCCGTAGCATCCGTCCTGATGCAAGTATATTCCGCTCGTCTTCGCAGTTGAAATGCGATTTATCCGAAAAAATCAATTAAGCGAAAAATTCAAGTAATTTTAATATGATGTTGATAAGTGGAGAGAAGATATGAAGTTTACACTTGGGCTAACTCATAATTGTAATCTATCCTGTAAGTATTGCTATTCAGGCAGAAAATTTAAGAAAGATATGTCCCTAAATACCGCCCAAAAGATCGTTGATTTTGCCATGGATGTCGCCATTCAGGGGCAAGTATTAGATTTTAGTTTCTTTGGTGGGGAACCTTTCCTATGTTTTGATTTGATGAAAGATATCACAAGCTACATTCGTGAACGGGAAAGGGATGTCGAAAATCCCGTTCGTCTCTCTGTTACGACTAATGGAACGATTCTCAACCAGTCCATTTTCGACTTCCTAAAAGAGGAGAACGTTGACCTCTGCATAAGCATAGACGGCCCCGAATACGTGCACGATCTGAACCGTTGTTACGAAGGTGGAACGGGCAGCTTCGCCCAAGTGCTCAAGAACCTCAAGATTGCCATTGAGCAGCTCGACGGATTACAAGTAAACGCCGTATATGGCCCTGAAACGGTCGATCGGCTCATGGAAAGCGTATCCTTCTTTGTTCAACTCGGAATCTCTGTCGTCCATCTAAACCCAAACATATTCACATCTTGGCCAGAGGATGCTTACCCAAAGTTGAATAACTCTTTTATGAAAATCGCAGATTATTACGTACAAAGCTACGAACGCGAGCACGAGATCGCAATAAATTTGATAGACAGCAAGATCGTTCTCTTCTTGAAGGGCGGTTATACTGCAGGGGATATCTGCGGCATGGGTGAGACGGAATGGGGTTTTGCCCCGAGTGGCAATATATATCCCTGCGAGAGATTTATCGGAGAAGATGACGGGTCCTCGTTCTGTTTGGGAAACATCCACACGGGACTCGATCTGGAAAGTCGTTGCTCTCTGTTACATCATAGAGGCAATCATAACGAAGAATGCAAAAGTTGTGATTGGCAAAAATATTGCATGAACTGGTGCGGATGCACGAATTATCACCTGACAGGACATACCGACCTCGCATCTCCAGTGATTTGTGCCAGCGAGAGGTCAGCGATAAAAGCCGCAAAACACGTTTTTACGACTTTATCTGGGAATGAACTCTTCATAGATCATCTTTATTCATTTTTTAGCTGAGAGGCACGTTAAAAGCCTGTAAAAAAAGGTGAATATTGTGGAAGAGATTGGAACTGAGGAGGATAGTAATATGGAAAATAGGTTCGAATGGAGCGCAGAGATAAAGTTCAAAGGAACTGAAAAAGAGTTTATGAAGTTGGCGGAGTTGATAGAGGCGATGCCTGCCGAGGTCGAGGATCCTGAGAAAAAGGCCTCTGAAACTTCAGGATTTGTGGCGACTGCATATCCGATCGTACGCTGGCCGTGGCCACCATGGCCGGGACTGCCGCCTTATCCAGAGAGGATATTGGGCGTAGATAGGATAGAACAGCTGACCAGAGATATGCCCCATGTTAAAATAAAAATTCCACGTGATATAGATGGAGGCATGCGCACGGCTCACGTGCACATCGGGGACAAGATGGTTTTGCTCGATCGGGATACGTTCAAAAAGGTTGTCTCAGAAGTAGCAAGTGTGATGACCACAATGAACGTCGATGCTGGGATCGGGTATGTTGGGGTGATGAACTCTCTTAAGATGCTAGACCCGACTCCTGAGCCATCTTTAAGGTACAGATAGACGAACCAGGCGAAATTGCGGTGTCTCTCTCCGTTTTTATTTTTCATCCAATTCTCTGCAGTTTGCCGTTAGTGCTTTCGGCTGTAATTTGAAAGTGTGATGGGACGTTATGTAAATCATGGTGAACTCACCCTTGACGCTCGAGATGGAGGTTCCCTGCTGCTCGAGCCTGGAGGCCTTCGTGAGGCAGGCCCTGAAGATCGCGGGAAAGGATGTGCCCGAGAAGATCGGCATCCTGGGGATCGAGGGCGAGGCGCAGGGGTGAGGTCGGCGCTCGTCGCCTGTGGTGCGTGAGGGGCGGGCGGCGGTGGCGAAAGGTCGGCTGCGTCCTTCCCGCTGAGCTGGGCGAGAATGGGGCCAGATGGCGTATTTTCCCAAGGGGCGCTCCAAAACTATTTTTAGGCCCTCGTCTAACATTCGATCTGAATGTCCATGCCCATCAAAAATGTCTTCCTCAGCTCAACGGCCAGAGATCTGAAAGAGTACCGAGAGGCGGCTTACAAGGCCATCGAGGGCTTGGACGGCTACCACTGCGTCCGCATGGAGGACTTCGGCGCGCGGGATTATGAATCAGATGAGTTCTGTTGTGCCAGGGTCGACGAGTGCGATTTATTCGTGGGCATAGTCGGGCACCTCTACGGAAGCTGCCCAACCGGTTCTAATCAATCGTATACGGAGCGGGAGTACGAGTCGGCTGTTGAAGCTGGAAAGCCCAGGCTGATGTTCGTAGCTCCCAGGGATTTTCCCGTGCCTGCAGACCTCATCGAATCGGATGAAAAGCGCAAAAAGCAGAAGGCATTTCGAGAACGTGTCAGCAAAGATCGGATGCGCGCTGATTTCAAATCTCCGGATAATCTCGCATTACGTGTCGCGCAAGCTATCCCAAATAAAGAGAATCCAGAGATAGAGATAGAAAAACGTGCTTCTAATGTACCCTTCCAGGCACCACACTTGCCTGAGCATTTCATCCTCCGGACTGAAAAAAGAGAGGAATTAAAGCGCCGCCTATTAGCCAACAGTTCTGATCGGCCAGGCGTACTGGTGGTCAGCGCCCTTCATGGCCCCGGAGGAATTGGAAAGACGGTCCTGGCATCAAGCCTCGCTCACGATCCGGAAGTAAGGAAACGGTTTTCTGATGGCGTTCTTTGGACCACTCTGGGCCAAGAGCCGCAGATTCTTTCTCTATTGAATGATTTGATCAGGGAAATTGGAGATCACGAACTGCCAACGTCTGAGGCAGCGTCGGCACACCTGAGAAGCCTTTTGCATGACCGAGCTGTTCTTCTGGTGGTGGACGACGCCTGGGAACCGGAACATGTCAAGCCTTTCTTGGTGGGCGGACCTAACTCTCACATCCTCGTCACAACCCGTCGAGCTTTTGTGGCCGATGAGGCGGATGCTGAGCTTTATGAACTGGACGAGATGACTTCGGATCAATCCTTGGATCTTTTCTCATCACGGCTTGGTCGTCCAATAACTGAGGCAGAACGAGATGATGCACGTCTTGTGGCAGAGCTGGTTGGGCATCTTCCACTGGCGTTGGTACTCGCAGCTGAGCGGATAAGGCGAAAAGTCTCCTGGAAGGATCTGAAGGATGCATTGGAGAAAGAAATCTCGTTTTTGGAGGGGCCGAGGCGTCGCAGAACAGGAGAGACGCGCCTTAAGGCCTGTTTGAACTTGAGCTTTAAGGCACTGTATGAAGATGATGAAGACGCTTGGCGAGCTTTTGTCTGGCGGGGGATATTGCCAGAAGACGTCAAAATAACAGCACCCATGGCGGCTAAGCTTTGGGATTTAGACGACGAGACTGAGGCAGAGGATCTGCTGGAACTGTTCTGGGATGAAGCTCTCCTCATCCACGATAAGAAGGCCCGGTTTGAAGAAGAATACGAAAACTTCTATCGAATGCATGATCTGTTGCACGAACGTGCAGTTCGCTTCGTGAAGTCTCCAATAACGCCCCAAAAGGAGGATGACCTTCCTGGGTTGGGGCTGGATCTTCAAGCGGCTCATTCTCTCCTTCTGGATCGATACCGAGAAAAGATAGCTGATAGCAGCGGATGGCACACTCTTCCAGACGACAACTATGTTCATGCTCATCTAGTCTGGCATATGGAAAAAGCCAACAGAATCGGAGAGATTCATGCATTGCTGCGGGAAGAGACGCCTGAAGGGATGAATGGTTGGTATCAGACCCGGTATCGTTTGGGCCAAATAGGCGGATTCATCGAAGACGTTGAACGCGCCTGGGAGTTATCCGAGAAAGAGGAGAAATTGGGGATGGTGATCCGCTACGCACTCGAAACAGCCTCTTTTAACAGCTTGTCTGAAAACATCCCGCCAAAGCTAGTCGCTCGACTGGTCGAATTCGAAATATGGACCTTAGACCAAGGTCTTACATATGCGATGCATCAAAATCCAAGATCTTATTGGTACGATAATTATTTTGAATTGAATACCCCGCAGCTTGCTGCGGTTGGGATGGTCAAGAAAACGACTTAAGGATTGTTGCGTATTCTGTATGGATGATCGAGCTGAGAAAAGCGAGTCATTGCGCATATAAAATTCGTTATCATATGGTTTTTTGTGTCAAATATAGGCGAAA
>DUKF01000151.1 GCA_013329455.1 Methanotrichaceae archaeon
CGAAGATATTCTCTCCGAGAACCCCAGCCACACGTCCAATTTCGGGGGCGAGTTCTTCCTCCTGTGGGATGACTGCATGGCAAAAGATCGCTTTGGGATAATCCCCGGCGATTGCCCTGCTGGAACTGTAGTCTGCGGAGGTGAGGAGATCGGAGTCGTAGATCCTCAGCCGCCCGCCATGGACCTCGGTCGGGCGATCGAGACCGCCGTTGGGCTCAGGAGCGACGAGGGTGTAGTCGCCCTCTCCGGCGGCGTTGACTCTGCCCTCGTCGCGGATCTTGCCAGAAGAGAGTGTGTCGCCGTGGGGATCGAGGGGTCCCACGACCTGAAGCGGGCTCGGGATGTCGCAGGCGTTCTCGATCTTTCCTTGGATACTGTGGTCATAGATCCCGGATCTATCGAGGAGGCCCTCACTGAGGTCTTAACCGTCATCCCTCGGGTGACGCCCGTCGACGCTTCGATCGCCGCCACCCTCTACTTCGTGGCGGAATGGGCCAAGGAATACGGGTACGAGAGAATCCTAGCAGGCCAGGGCGCCGACGAGCTCTTCGGCGGTTACGCCCGCTACCTTGAGACCGAAACCCTCGGCCAAGACCTCGTGCGCGACTTTCAGGGCCTCGCAGTCCAGGCGGCTCGGGACCAGGCCGTTGCCGCTCTTTTCGGCGCCTATTTTTCGCTTCCCTACCTGGACGTGAGGGTGGTGAGGATGGCCATGGCGATACCTCCCGAAGAGAAGGTCAGTGACGGCATCCGAAAACGGCCGCTGCGAGAGGTGGCGGCAAGGCGCATGCCGAATGATGTCGCCTATTACGAGAAGAAGGCGATGCAGTACGGTTCGGGGGTTATGCGGGAGATGAAGAGGCTCGCCAGAAGGAAAGGGTACAGGAAGGTGGGCGACTACTTAGAGGAGATCGGATGAAAGACGATCCACCGGTTACTTTTTCATCGGATAGGGCGTATTTCAAATAAATGAGGAAGGGGTCAGTTTTGTCTTTGGTTCAGGAACTTAGGTCCGGAAGGCGCTTTCTTTGCAGCCTCGATCACAATTCAGAGATCGTGGCCTCGATCGCGGCCCTAGCCAAGGCGCTGGGTGTTGAGACTGGAGCCGTCAGCGCCATAGGGGCGCTTCAAAGGGCAGAGATCGGCTACTATGACCAGGTCTCCCACGAGTACAAAACGATCGAGATCGACCATCCGGTGGAGATTGCAAGCCTCGCCGGAAACGTCTCGATCAGGGACGCAGTGCCCTTCCTCCACGCCCACGCAACCCTGGCGGATTCCGAGGGTAACCTTTTGGGCGGCCACCTCCAGAGCGGGACGGTCTTTGCGGCTGAAGTGTACCTTCGGGAGCTTGTGGGAAGGCCGCTGGTGAGAAGGCACGATCCCACGACAGATCTCTACCTTTGGAGTGAAACTGATTGAAGACCGCCGAGTACTTCGAAGTTCTGGAATCGGGGCTCGCAGAGGCGATGGAGATTGCGGGAAAGGCCCGCAGCCAGGGAAAAGATCCAAGCCTATCGGTTGAGGTCCCAACGGCTGTTGACCTGGCTGAAAGGGTCGAAAAGCTGATCGGGATCGAGGGGATCGCTAAAAGGGTCAGGGAGCTTGAGAAGGAGGGGATGAGCCGGGAGGAGTCGGCTCTCGCCATCGGCCTCGATTTTGCCGAGGGGAGGATCGGAAACTTCTCCACCAAAATCGAGGCGATCGACAGCGCCATTCGAACCTCCGTCGCCCTTCTGACGGAGGGCGTGGTGGCGGCGCCGATCGAGGGGATCGCCAAGGTGGACCTGGGCAAAAACGACGACGGGACCGAGTACCTCAAAGTCTACTACGCGGGCCCCATCAGGAGCGCTGGAGGGACCGCCCAGGCGCTGAGCGTTCTTGTGGCCGACTACGTTCGGCGAGGGGTGGGGATCGCCCGCTACAAGCCCAGGCCCGAGGAAGTGGAAAGGTACGTCGAGGAGATCGGCCTCTACCGGCGGGTTGCAGGCCTCCAGTACGTCCCCTCCGACGAGGAGATAAGAATCCTGGTCAAGAACTGCCCAATCTGCATTGAGGGGGAACCCACCGAGGAGGAAGAGGTCTCGGGGTTCCGGGACCTTGAGAGGATTGAGACGAACCGGATCAGGGGCGGCGTTGCCCTCGTCTCGGCCGAGGGGATCGCCCTGAAAAGGCCGAAGCTCAAAAAGCACGTCTCGAAGCTCGGGATCGAGGGATGGGACTGGCTCGACGAGCTGGCCAGCGGCGGAAAGAAGGATGGTGGGGGCTCAAGCGTGAAGTTCCTCAGAGATATCATCGCCGGAAGGCCGGTCTTTTGCCACCCTTCCCGTCCCGGAGGATTTAGGCTCAGGTACGGAAGGTCCAGGAATACGGGGCTTGCGGCCGCCGGCTTCAGCCCTGCGACGATGATCCTTCTGAAGGAGTTTCTTGCCGCCGGGACCCAGGTGAAGGTGGAGCAGCCGGGAAAGGCGGCTGCGGTCTCGCCGGTGAGCAGCATCGAGGGTCCCACAATCAGGCTGATCAATGGCGATCTCGTCAGAATCGACACCCAGGAGGAGGCGCTGCTCCACATGAACGACGTCGTCAAGATCATCGACGTCGGCGAGATTCTGATCAGCTTCGGAGACTTTCTCGAGAACAACAGGACTCTCGCCCCCGCGTCCTACTGTTTTGAGTGGTGGGCCGCAGAGCTAGAGGAAGCGGGAGGCGATCCCGCGGGTCTTGAGAAGATCGGGTGCGAAGAGGCGATCGAGATATCGAGGAGGTGGAAGGTTCCGCTCCACCCGAGGCACACTTACCTGTGGCACGACATATCCACCGACCAGTTCAGGCTCCTGAGAGAGACCGTCTCGTCGGAGGGAGAGCTGAAGGACGGCACCCTTTTGTTGCCATCGTCGGCGATGGACACCCTGGAGACACTACTGGTTTTGCACAAGGTGAGGGACCAGAAGATATTGGTAGACGATCCCCTGCCCCTTCTTCTCTGCCTCGGGATCGAGCCCGAGGGCTTGAATCTGAAGGAGCTTCACGAAGAGACGGGAGGCGTGGCGAAAGATGAGGCGATCGGGACCGAGAAGGTGGTTGAAGGCGAAAGCGAGATGGAGGCAAAGGTCTCGGCGCCGGAAACGGCCCTCGAATTGGTCAACCGCTTTGCAGGGATCAAGGTGATGGCAAGGGCCCCAACCAGAGTCGGGAGCAGGATGGGAAGGCCCGAGAAGTCCGACAAGAGGAAGATGAGGCCTCCGCCCCACGTCCTCTTCCCCACGGGTGAAGCCGGGGGCAAGAGCCGGTCGGTAGGGGTGTGCGCTAAAAACCACATCGGAAACAGCAGGACCGGCATCATCGAGACCTCCATCGGCAAGAGGGTCTGCCCTAGTTGCGGCACCGAGACCCACGAGTTCAAGTGCCAGTGTGGCGGCCATACCGTCCTTAAAAGAGCCTGCGCCACCTGCAAACAGCCGGGAAAAGAGAAGTGCCCCAAGTGCGGAAAGCTCACCACCGCCGCCGCCACCATGAAGCTCGACGTGAAGGAGCTATACTCCCGGGCGCTCGGTAACCTGAATGAGAGGGAGCCGGATCTCGTCAGGGGCGTTCTCGGCCTCACATCCCGGGACAAAACGCCGGAGAGCCTGGAGAAGGGGGTCCTGAGGGCGAAGCACGGCGTCTTTATCTTCAAGGACGGCACGGTCAGGTACGACCTGACCGACCTGCCCCTGACTCATTTTCGGCCGAGAGAGATCCACACAGACGTGAACCGGCTCCAGGATCTCGGATACGCCGAGGACATTTTCGGAGAGCCTCTGACGAGCCCCGACCAGGTCTGTGAGCTGAAGGTCCAGGACGTGATCCTCTCTTTTGACGGTGGCGAGTACCTCTTGAAGGTGGCTAAGTTCGTCGACGAGGAGCTTGAGAAGTTCTACGGCCTTGAAAGCCGCTACAACGCAACAACCCCCCAGGACCTGATCGGGGCCTTGATGGTCGGGCTTGCACCCCACACCTCGGCCGGGGTTCTCTGCCGGCTTATCGGCTACACCACAGCCTCGGCGGGCTACGGCCACCCCTTCTTCCACGCGGCAAAGAGGAGGAACTGTGACGGTGACGAGGACTGCGTGATGCTCCTGATGGACGCCCTCCTCAACTTCTCGATGTCGTACTTGCCGGAAAAAAGGGGCGGGAAGATGGACGCGCCCCTGGTCATGACCACCAGGCTCGACCCTTCGGAGGTGGACGGCGAGGCTCACAACCTGGACCTTCCCTCGAAGTATCCGCTGGAGTTCTACAGGGCGACCCAAAACAATGCGTCGCCGAAGGACGTAGAGGGTCTGATCGATCTCGTCTCAAAGAGGCTCGGGACCGAGGCCCAGTACGAGGGCTTCCTCTTCACCCACGACACCGACGACATCGCAGCCGGGCCGAGGAACAGCGCCTACAAGACCCTGGAGACGATGATCGACAAGATGGATGCCCAGCTCGCCCTCGCAGTATCGATCAGGGCAGTAGATGAGAGGGATGTTGCAACGAGAGTGATAAACTCCCACTTCCTCCCGGACCTGATCGGGAACCTCCGCGCCTTCTCCCGCCAGAAGGTGAGGTGCGTGAAGTGCGGGGCGAAGTTCCGTAGGCCCCCCTTGAGCGTGGTCTGCCCAAAGTGTGGCGGGAGGGTTATCCTTACGGTTCACGAGGGGAGCGTGAGAAAGTATCTGGAGGTCTCGATGAAGGTGGCTGAGGAGTTCGGTGTGGACGACTACACCAAGCAGCGGCTCGAGATCATCAAGATGGACATTGACTCCCTGTTCCAGAACGAGAAGTCGAAGCAGATGGGGCTTGCGGATTTCATGTGAAGGGCGAAAGGGAAAGAGAGGCCACTCGAAAAGGTGGCGTCCTCCCTTTCAGCCCGCAAGCTCGCAGTTCTCATCACAGACGGATACAAAGCCCCAGTCAGGGGGCTGCCAGCCTGCAGGGCTTCTCTCGCCCTCGAACTCTCCTATTTCGACGACGGATTTTGCATCGACCGGCTGGACGACAGAACCGTCCACAGACCTTGCGTCAACCTCGACGGAGTTTTCAAACTTAGCCAATCGATCTCG
Source organism: Methanotrichaceae archaeon (assembly GCA_013329455.1). Lineage (GTDB taxonomy): Archaea > Halobacteriota > Methanosarcinia > Methanotrichales > Methanotrichaceae > Methanocrinis > Methanocrinis sp9297u. The sequence goes on from DUKF01000151.1 coordinate 5,088, forward strand.
ATGGCCGAAAAGTTAGAGGCGCATACCCATTAGTCACCGTAGCTGCAACAGGCATCGATCCCAATGGGCGGGGTGGGTAGCATCTGGGTGCTGAAAGGCCTCTCCCTCTCGATGCTGGGGCGCTACGACGAGTCCGTGGAGGCCTTCGAGGAGGCTTGAGAGGCTCACGGCGGGGACCGGCTGGGACCAGCCAGCAATCCTAACCGACGCGCTCCGCCCGGGGGCTGGGAGGGCGTTGTTCCGGGGAAGGCGATTTAGGGCGGCAGGATCCCATCCTACCTCACCGGACCGCCACCATGGCGGGCCTTGAAAAAACCAGCCTCTCTAGCGGGTTTCTTTTGAGGGTGGGGTCCCCGTAGATGCAGAGCTGGGCTGCGGTCGTCTTCTCTGAATCACCACTCCTCAAGACCGATTCCCGCATCAGCTCGAAGAGGGCGTCCCCGATCCGGTAGGTTCCTTGCGACCCGGTCCCGGCGATGTAATCCGGGAAGTGGGCGGCGAAGTAGTTCGGGGTGCCCTGCTCAGTCGTCCTGACCACGAAGGCCGCTGCTCCCGCCCTCATGAACTCCGTTGCGAAGCTCGGCCTATCCTCGTACAAAAGGCCGGTGTTGCAAGAGACGTAGCCGGTTATGACCGGGTGTTTTGTCTCTAGATCGACGTCCTCGACGTTCTCGACCCTGAATATCGGCACGCGATCGTTGGTGGAGAAGGACTCGGGACTTCCGTGGCCCATGAAGACTATGTAATCGCTCCCCGATATCAGGTCGAACATCTCTTCTCGCATCCCGCAACCGTCGCAGACCCCGTAGGGTGGCGTCGCCCGGCAGAGGCCGCAGGAGGCGTCGTCTGGATCGCAGGCGTCACCAAGGCCGATCGGAGGGGAAAGCCAGCACTGTGTGCTGAATCTGACCTCGGGGCTCAATCCAAAACCGCCGGATTCGTGAACGTCGATGGCGGTTTCGAGGGCCGCGACGATCCCGGAAGATTCCGTGGAGAGGTCGGGAAGCCTGCTGATGACGAACCCTTCGTCCACGATCCCGTCATCGTTGAAGTCGACGTACCAGGCGTCGGTCGGCAGGTACCACAGCCGGCCGTTGATGGTGACGACCGCCGGCCTTGGAACGACCGCCTCTCCGCCCAGGAGGATTATGTAAGCGGGTCCGGTCTCCTCGGCGATCGCTTCCAGCGCGTCCCTGATCTCGTGCCAGTCGGCCGGATCGGCCACGCGGACGCCGTAATCCTCGAAGCAGCCTGAAGAGTCAAGGACGATGTAGCTTGCGACGAGCCCGTCAGTCCGGCTGACAGTCTCGGTGTACCTGTCCACGACGTCTTCGAGGGCGGCAGTCTCCCTCAACAGGGAGGTCGTGACCAGAAGGACGTTTCGGGGTCGAGGTTCCATATCGATATTGATCACCCTCTGGCTATCGCTGGTGACGGTGATCTCCCGGACGATCCCGCCTGCACCGCCGACCCGCCTGATGTAGGGCGCGAGTACCTCGACTAGATCTGGGCTGTTAGAACGCATAACGTAGTTTTTGTGAGTGGTGATGTACGTGTAGCCGCCCTCCGGGACCTCCACCCGGTAATTTCCGGCGGCGCTGGAGGTGTCAGTCCAGGTGCGCCCATCGTCGTCCTTGATGAAGGTCACGGAAACACCCCGGATTGGATCTCCGGTCTCTTCATCGAGAACCACCCCCTCGAAATGACACGGATAGCTGAAGGCTCTGACTTCAGCCATCCTCGATGGTGTCGCTATGGCCAATTCCGACTTCGTCTTATCGATCTGTGCAGGCGCTCCGGCAGCCGTTGCCATCAGCGATAGAAGGAATATCACGAGAACAAGAAAATTAGCCGAACTCCTTTTCATCCGCATCCAACCTCCTGAGTAGATGAGGCGCCCGCCTTTATGTCGGACTCCTCCTCTCATCTGTGCGAATATCTATCGGGATCAAGATATTAACAGTTTTTCGTGATCGATGGAGATGGCATGGAGATCGGTTTTTAGTACCACCCGTTAGGGCTAATTAAATATAAAAAACTTCTTTAAGGTTAAGATGGTGGGATGAATTGGATCGGTCATGGTAAGCGAGGAATATATTCGAACTCGTGAGTACGCATCACACGTCCGGGATCTATGGCGTAGCAAGACTCCAAGAGTAACGGCAAATGTGGAACATATCGAGCTTCTTAAGCAAGGCCCAGAGATTTGGAATAGATGACGCAAGGAAAATCCAAATGAGAAACCAAATTTAAGCTGTGCTGACTTTAGCAGTGTAAGTATTATAGGTCCCAATTTAGAGGGGGCGGACCATTGAAATTCCAGATCGACGGGATTCCGTATAGCTTGGCCCGGTCCCTCATCCCCGCCCGCGGAACCACCGGCGCGGATCGAGGGCTCCGTGGTATCGGGCGATCACCTCTCGACCGAGGATCAGCCCGCCGATCCAGAAAGACGCCTCGCCGGAGATGACGAGGAGAGACGAGAGGGCGACCTTCCCCTCGGTGGAAAAGGGGGTCATCGGGACGAGGAGAAGGCACCCGTAAAGAATGAAGGATAGGGCTACGAGGCTGAATCCCAGCCACCGCTTCCAGCTCGGTGCACCCTCATCAACTCTCGACTTCATCGTCCCATTCACCATCACAAGGCGGAGGATTCGGCGGCCTGTAACCCACTATTCTAGCCTCTTGCTTTAAAGTCGCCGAAAGCGAATCTAGGTCCGGACGCAAAGTTTTTGGTGTAATTCCCAATGCAGCCAAATTCTTTAAAAGTTTACCTTTATTGTTTGCTGGAATAATGTACCGAACTAGACTTTCCTTGTCTTTCAATAGGTCGGGTATCGTACAGTTAGGAAGAGGTTCTGGATGGATCGTAAATGCACTCAACTGAGATACCATGCGTGAGAAGTTCATCGAAGGTTGGATCGCAAGAGGATATTTTGGGATTTCTTTAAGCTTAAGTTTTTCTTTAAGTTCTTCTGGATTGTTACATACCGGTTCTGATGCAAGATAGCGCAGGATACGGTTCTTTGGAATAGCTCTTCCGAAAGGTCCACTGCGTTTGTTCAAGGTATCTGGATACATGGCCCAGAGTTCGCCATCAGACGATTTGTTCTCAGCGGCAACAAAGTATAATGCTATAAGAATACTTTCAGTCCAATCTAATAGTCTAGTTGGTAGACCGTGATGTTGCATCAGAAATAACCATGATACATTATCATCGTAATCAGGCAAATTTGGTTCTAACGAGGGCGCATTCAGTTTAAATTTGGTGATCAAATCAAATTCTATATCATGTCTTGATCGGAAGGGTGGACAATCATACCCCTTCTGAAATATCCCTGGCATAAGCTCACCAACAATCCTACTGTGCCCTCTGAACCAACTTCCGGACAGTGTCGTCCCGATCTCCACTGCATGGTGAATTGTAGAAAGTTTATACGTTTTAGTCATGGTTATGTGTCATTTTGTACATTTATGGCATCTGAGATAATGTTATCACCTCATCTCCCGCAGGGATTCGAGCGCCCGGTCAACCCGCCCTCGCATCTCTTCGACGAACCGCTCGTTCTCCTCGATCTTCTTTTTCCGGTCGGCGGCCATCCTTCTTGTCTCCGAGGGCGCAGGACCTCCGGTCCTCGACCTGAGGGCAACGTTCTTCTTCGGATCGAGGGCGGTCTTCAGCTTCTCTTCATCAAATCCCATCTCGCTCGGCTTTATCCTCGCGATCCTCTCGGCGGCCTCGTCCAGGTCCCGGATCGTCGGACTCTCGCTCCTGACCGCAAGGGCCCCCACGATCTGGTGAGCCGTCCTGAAGGGAATCCCCGTCGTCCTGACGAGCGAGTCTGCCAGCTCCGTCGCTGTCGAGAACCCCTCACCGGCGCTTTCTTCAAGCCGGTCGCACCTGTACTTCGCCGACGACGTGCACCCGGCCATGATCCTGACGGCGCCCCTGGTCAGGGTGACGCCTCGCCAGAGGTTCGGCGTCGCCTCCTGAAGGTCCCGGTTGTAGCTCATGGGTAGCGCCTTGCAGATGGCGAGAGCGGCGACGAGTGAACCCATGACCGATCCTGTCTTTCCCCTGACAAGCTCTGCAGTATCCGGGTTCTTCTTCTGGGGCATGATCGAGCTCGTCGAGCTGAAGAGGTCGTCAAGCTCAATGTAGCCGAACTCCGAAGTGCTCCAGAGTATCAGCTCTTCAGCAAGCCTGCTCAGGTTCGCCATCAAAATCGCCGTCGTGGAGAGGGCTTCGAGGAGAAAGTCCCTCGTCGAAACCGCGTCCATGCTGTTCTCGACGAGGCCCTCAAACCCGAGAAGCTGGGCCGTCCGGTCTCTGTCGATATCAAAACCTGTGGATGCGAAGGCCGCAGCGCCAAGAGGGCTTTTGTTTATCCGGGGATAGGAATCTCTCAGCCTCTCGAAATCCCGCAAAAGGGTGTCGGCGTGGGCGAGGTGGTGGTGAGCGAGGGTCGTGGGCTGGGCGTGCTGGAGATGGGTGAACCCCGGAATTATCGACTCCGCGTGCTCTGCGGCCCTCTCGACGAGGGTTCTCGCAAGGGCGTTCACCTCGGCCATCAGGCAGAGGACCTCCTCTCGAAGAACGATCCTGATGCATGTTGCAACCTCGTCGTTTCTCGATCTGCCGGTGTGCATCCGGCCCCCGACGGCGCCGACCCTCGATATCAGCTCGGCCTCGATCGCCTCGTGGACGTCCTCGCCCTCGCCGAGCATCTCCTCTTCGATCCCGTCAAGGCCCGCCACGATTTTCGAGAATTCCTCTGGAGCGATCAGGCCCCTCTCCTTCAGCATCACCAGATGAGCCCTGTCCACCAGAAGGTCCGCCTCGAATATCCACCGGTCCGCCTCCCTCGAGGATATGAACTCCAGAACGTCCTCGGAGATCTCGCCTAGCCTTTCTCCTCTTAAAAGCATGATTCTCAGCTCGTGTACTCCGCGTTGATCTTCACGTAATCGTAGCTCAAATCGCAGCCGAAAGCGCGGGCCGCCTCCTCGCCTAGGCCAAGGTCGAGGGTGATCACAAGCTCTTCAGACCTCATCACATCTTCGGCTTCTTCCAGGACGCCGTCGACGATTTTACCCCTCTCGACGAGGAAGAGCTCTTTATCCTGGCCAACTGCAGATATCGATAGGGAGATCTTCTCAGGGTCGAGGTCAGCCCCAGACCTTCCGGCCGCCGCCACGATCCTACCCCAGTTGGGGTCGTCTCCGAATATTGCGGTCTTGACAAGGCTGCTTCTCATGATTGTCTTGGCGGCCTGGCGAGCGTCATCTCTGCTCCTCGCTCCTGTGACCTGCGTCTCCACGAGCTTTGTTGCGCCCTCGCCGTCTTTCGCCATCATCTTCGCAAGCTCGACGCAGACGAAGCTGAGAGCCTCCCTGAACTTGTCAAGATCGGCTTCGACCCGTCCGGTCGCTGTGATCAGGACCATGTCGTTTGTGCTGGTGTCTCCATCAACGATCAGCATGTTGAAACTGTCATCCACCGCTTCGAGGAGGCACTCCCGGAGAGTCTCCGGCGAGATCTTGGCGTCGGTGTAGAGAAAAGAGAGCATCGTTGCCATATTCGGCTCGATCATGCCTGCGCCCTTGGTTATCCCGGCAACCCTGACCCCACCATGCTCGACGGCGATCTCCTTGACTTTCGTGTCGGTTGTCATGATCGCATTTGCTGCATCGATGCTTGCTTCGGCATCTGACCGAAGACTCGTCTTCGCCTCCTGGAATATCTCGGCCATATGGTCGCGGTCAAGATACCTGCCGATCACTCCGGTCGATGCGACGCCGATCTTCTCTGGCTCAACTTCCAGGTGGTCTGCGAGAAGGCCTGCCATCCACCTTGCATCCTCGACGCCTCTCGGGCCCGTATAGGCGTTGGCGCAGCCGCTGTTGGCGATGACGCCCTCAAGCCTTCCTTTTGCGACGTTCAAATTTTCAGCGGTCACGTCCAGGGGCGCAGCCCTGATCTTGTTCGTCGTGAAGACCCCCGCAGCCGTCCCACTAGCTGCGATCAGGGCCACGCCGTATTTTCCCCGCTTGACCCCGGAGGCCACAACGCCTTCGACCGCAGATATGCCGCCCTCAACCCTCTTCAACCTCGGACGCCCCCATCCCCAGCCCTGCTATGATGTCTCCTCTGGTGACGATACCGACAAGCCTATCGTCCTCCAAGACCGGGAGCCTGTTGATCCTGTGGCCAACCATGACCGATGCCGCCTGCTCGATGGTATCCTCGGGACCGACGGTGTGGACCTTCTTGGTCATCACCTCGGAGACCTGAGTCTGGCCGACCTCCTCGGCCCCGGCCTGAAGCTTCTCCCATCGGATCAAGTCCCGGATCGGAACCTCCAGGATCTCAAGAGGGCTCGGAAGCCAGAGCCCTCCCTCATCCTCGGTGGAGAGCATCTTCAAAAGATCCGACTCGGAGACGATCCCCACCAGCTCTTCTCCATCCAGAACAGGCATCCCGCTGATCTCGTTTCTCTTGAGAAGCTTCACAGCGTCGCTGACGGCGTCGGTCGCCTGGCAGGCGACCGGATCAGTTTTCATAACGTCCTTGACCTTCATGCTCTACCTCCTCGACTCTCTCATTATTTACTCTTTCAGTCGGATCCGTGACTTTTTCAGCCGATCAGGGCGCGCCGCCCGGGAACCACAGCCCTTCGGTCTCACTGAGCCCCATCATCAGGTTCATGTTCTGGATCGCCTGGCCCGAGGCACCCTTCACTAGGTTGTCTATCGCCGAGAGGACGACTATCCGATCGCCCGATCCATCCACCTCAAAGCCGATATCGCAGAAGTTCGAGCCTCTGACACCGCCGAGGGAGGGCGATCCCGGCACCATCCTGACGAAGTGGGCGTCTTTGTAAAACTCCTCGTAGATCTTTGAGATCTCGGCCTTGTCAGGGATGTTGCCCACAAACTCGTCCTTGACCAAGAGGTGTGCCGTCGTCATGATACCCCTAATGGCAGGGACGACGTGAGGCGTGAAGCTAACTCTCACCCCGGGCGAGAGGCGACCCAGCTCCTGCTTTATCTCGGCCGTGTGCCTGTGGGTGGTGAGCTTGTAGCCTATCACGTTCTCGGCGAGGTTCGGGTAGTGGCTCGTCTCTGAAGGAGCGATCCCGGCCCCGGAGATCCCTGACTTGGAGTCGAAGACGACCCTTTCAGCCAGGCCCGCCTTGACGAGGGGTGCCACCGAGAGGCTGGCGCCAGTCGGATAGCATCCGGGGTTTGCGACGAACCCTGTACCTTTGACCTCGGGGTGTAGCTCCGGCATTCCAAAGACCGCCTTTCTGAAGGCCCTGTGCTTCATCTTGTAGGTCTCCTCGAACTTGTCCAGGGGAAGCCGGTAGTCGGCGGAGAGGTCCACGACCTTGGCGCCTTCGTCCAGAAGACCTGGAACCCAGTCCATGGCCGTCCCGTGGGGCACGGCAGTGAAGACGAGGTCGCACCTCTCTGTGATCTCCGATATCGTGGGCGATTCGAACTTGAGGGAACAGATGCTCCGAAGGTGGGAGTGGACGTCTCCCACCGGGGTTCCCTCGAGCTTGCGGGAGGTTATGCAGACCGCCTCGGCTCCGGGGTGGAGGCTGAGAAGGCGGAGTAGCTCGCCGCCGGTGTAGCCGGATCCTCCGACTATTCCAACCTTAATCATGAAAGGAGACGAATACGGGCTGGTATAAAATCGACACGCTGACATCTCTAGATCGTATCAGCCAGATCTCAAACTTTTCTGAAAAGCTTGCGAATATTGGGCCAGAGAGAAAGTTAGATCCCGGGACAGATCCTCGACCCGACAGAGGCGAGGTCTGTTGCCACCTGCTCGATCCTCACTCTCTCCTCAAGATATGCGAGCCACCTTTCGGGAATCCAGTCTGAGCCACAGGATGCGCCCGCCAGGGCCCCGGTCATCGATGCGATCGAGTCGGTGTCCCCTCCCGAAGAGGCTGCAGCGACCAGCGCCTCCTCTGGCTCGAACTTGAGGTGGCAGTAGAAGGCGGCGGGGACCGTCTCTACGACCATCGGAGATGTGCCGATCTCCCCGAGCGCCTCCAGCGGATCGAGGTCGAGAATCTCTTTGACGACCATAAGGCGTCGGGCGAACTCTCGGTCGACCCTATCGGAAAAGGTGGCCGCCATCTCCAGGACTTTCATGGGGGCAAACCCGAGAAGAGAGAGGGCGACGCCAACGGCCACAGCGATCGACCCGGCCCTCGCAGCGTTCGAGCTGTGGGTGGGAAGGCTCTGTTGGCGGCATACATGGATACGAGATCGAGGTTGCAGTGGTAGACAAGGCCGATCGGCGCCGTCCTCATTGCCGAGCCGCAGGTCGGCGTGGGAAGGCCCGCCTCTTGCCAGGGCCGATCCCTCAAAAGGTCCTGGATCGCCGTCTTGCTGGTCCATCCCACGCCCCTGTTGAGGGAGGGGTCCATGGTCCAGCACCGGCCCCAGTCCATCAGCTTGGCGGTGAACCTTTCGACGTCGAAGAACCCAGCCTCGATTATCGTCTCTGCCAGAAGGAGGGTCTGCTCGGTATCGTCGGTGTACTGGCCCGGCCCAAGGCCGCAGTGGAAGTGGTCTTGGTCCGGAGCGACCATGTCTCGGACTTCGCCGAGGCATTCCCTGATCTGATCTTTGGTCAGCCCCTCGACGGGCATGCCCAGGGCGTCGCCCGCGGCGAGACCCAGCATGCAGCCCCTGAACCGATCCAAGAGCTCTCCTGTCATGCGAGTTAGAAGGAGGTCCCGGGACTAAATAGTCATCGGGAAAACAGTCCGTTTTTGTGGATGGATAAGAGACGGTGGACGAAAAGGGGATTGTAGCGACCCGGCCCTCAGTCAAAACTGAGACGATCGAGGCTGGATCTGGTCTTCCTCTCTTCCGGGAGGACGGGATCCTTCCTCTTTGAAGCACTCTCGTGATCCAGCATCAAGAGTATTCCACAACCGAGAAGGCACATATCTACCCCGGTCAGGATGAAGGTGGCCGTGAAGCCCGCAAGGCTTGCTATGGCAGCGCCAGCGGCCGCGGTGAGGGCGGTCCCCAGGCCCGTGGAAGTGGAATTATACCGACCACTCGAAGCTCTCCTTTCCTGGGTTAAGGTTCATGCTCCAGAGCCCAACCCAGGTGGGGTAAGCAAGGCCGCTCCCGATGCCGTAGAGCGTCTCTGCCAGGTAGACCTGGTATATATTGTCTATGAAGATGTACATCACCGGGACCGCGGCGATCAGGGCTGTTCCCAGTATCAGCCATCTGGTTTTATTCTCGCTTTCGTCGACGTACCTTGAGAAGGGGAGCTGGACCAGGGACTTTGTCACCAGGAATAGGGTGCTCGCAACTCCTGCGGTGAGGATGGTGCCCCCGACCACGCCCTCGTTTATGAAGATGGCCAGGATCGGCTGGATCAGGCCAAAGCCCGTGAGGACAAAGATGTCCGAGAGCATGAGGAGCTTTATGGTGCGATTCATATTTTTCGCCTCCAATTTTTGGATATGAATTTTGAAGTTAATATACTAAAGAGCGGTACCAATATGGCCAAATCGGCCGAGAATGTTGAGATGCGTGATTATGAGCAGAGCTACAAAGACGCAAAAGAGGTGTACTACAAGCCAGAGCGCAAGTTGATACAGCGGATGATTGCCGTGGTCAGCTTCATCAGCACATGATAACGAACTTTTTCCATATATAGATTGCTGCCCGCAAGAAGCGAAATTTCAGCAAAATTTTCGTCTAATTGGAGTTCAATATTTCATTTGATTATGTTAATTCGGATTTAACAAATGATAAATTCAGCATAATGTCGCAAAGATCTCTTCAGAGATATATCTGATAACCAGTTTCTGCGTGGCTTTTTGCATGGGCTCTGCCAGCTACGTCCCTCACCCCATTGATCTGCCTGCTGATAATGGCTGTCGGGCTCCAGGTTCACGAAGGTTCTCGCATTGTGAGGGAAAGTTTGGCAATTTATAAGGCCGTTAAGAGCAGACATAATTGAAGAGAGAGGTAATCGGTTTCTGGGGGCCCAGGGATCGGATATCCGCAAGAAATATCGTTCGTCTTCGGGTATCTTCAAGGCTCGAAAAGACGTGAACAAAAAACGCTCCTGAGAAGTTTCTGGACAATATATATAATATTGTAAATCAAGATAATCCTGGCACCATTTTATCAGATCAGCCCTTGAAGAGAGCTCTTATTTATGGCGATCAGACCATCTTTATTTATTAACAGGTCCTCTATGTATAAAAAGTAAAACCGTATAACATAAAAATTACATTAAACACCTGTGATCTCGATATCTTACATCATATTCAAAGGATATAGGGCCCTAAAATTAAAATAAAAATACGGCAAAAGTTAAATAGTGGTTAATGCTAGGCGTAATCATACAACTTGAAATATCGAAAAGATAAAAAGAGGTCACTAGAATGACGAATAATGTTCACGAAAGGAGCGTCGATCCCGCCACCCGAGCGATGCTCCTCGAGGCCGACCGGGCGGGAATAGAGACCGCCTGGGACCGTTTAGAAAAACAGCAGCCTCAATGCGGCTTCGGCCAGCTCGGAATCTGCTGCCGCAACTGTAACATGGGGCCCTGCCGGATCGATCCCTTCGGCGAGGGACCCGATAAGGGTGTCTGCGGAGCCACGGCGGATATTATCGTTGCCAGAAACCTCCTGCGGATGATCGCTGCAGGTGCTGCCGCCCACTCCGATCATGCCAGGGACGCTGTACTGGCCTTCAAGCAGATGGCCGAGGGCAAGGCCCAAAGCTATCAGATCAAGGACGAAGCGAAGCTCAACGCTCTTGCTGCTGAGTACAACATCTCCACTGAAGATCGAAGCCCCGAGGAGGTCGCTATCGACCTTGCCAACGTCCTTCTCTCGGAGTTTGGAAAGCAGACGGGACCGATCCAGTTCACCAGGAGAGCCCCTCCCAAGCGCCAGAAAGTTTGGGAGAACGCCGGGATCAACCCGAGGGGCGTCGACAGAGAGATCGTCGAGTGCATGCATCGAACTCACATCGGCGTCGACAACGATCCGGTTCACATCCTCCTCCACGGCTTGAGGACGAGCATCTCCGACGGCTGGGGCGGCTCCATGATCGCAACCGACGTCCAGGACGTCCTCTTCGGAACCCCGACCCCGACGTTGTCTGAATCGAATCTCGGCGTTCTCAAGGCGGACGAGGTGAACATAATAGTCCACGGCCACGAGCCAATCCTCTCAGAGATGATCGTCGCTGCGGCCGAGGACCCCGAAATGATCGACCTTGCCAAGAAGATGGGCGCAGAAGGCATCAGCGTTGCTGGCATGTGCTGCACAGGAAACGAGGTTCTGATGCGCCACGGCGTTCCGACAGCAGGAAATTTCCTCCAGCAGGAGCTGGCCGTGATCACCGGAGCCGTCGAAGCCATGGTGGTGGATGTCCAGTGCATCATGCCGGCTCTCGGAAACCTGGCCAGCTGCTACCATACAAAGTTCATATCGACCTCACCCAAAGCCGATTTCCCCGGAACGGTTCGGATGGAGTACCATGAGGAGGAGGCCCTCAAGACCGCCAGAAAGATCGTCAAGGCCGCCGTCGAGAACTACGCCAACCGTGACGCTGGCAGGATCAACATACCCAATTAGAAGAGCGCGTGCATGGTGGGGTTCAGCACCGA
>DUKF01000087.1 GCA_013329455.1 Methanotrichaceae archaeon
CAAGCCCGACGAGATCAAGGGAGAAGCCATCGTCGCCTTCGTCATCCTGAACACAGGAGTCGAGGCAACCGATGATCTGATGAAGGCCCTTAGGACCCACGTCAGGACTACTCTTGGTCCGCTGGCAATACCCGCAGCAGTCATCGCCGTCCAAGACGTTCCCAAGACCAGGTCCGGCAAGATCATGCGCCGTGTGATCAAAGCCAAGGCCCTTGGCAACCCGACCGGCGACACCTCTGCTCTTGCCAACCCCGAGTCAGTGGACTACATCCCACTGGTTTGAGGGACGAATTTCAAAACAAGTCTAGATCAGAGTGGGCATAGATCCCACTCTGCCCCTTATTTTTCGAATCGCCACGAGCGTATTTTCCTATATGATAGAATTTTCTGTTCGGTTTAGATGCAGAACTATTCTTCAAGAAAAGTAGATGATCCAACAGGAAAAGTCATCGGTATAAATGCCCCCAGCGATCGAAACCGCCGGCAAACTCCGGGCAACAAATCCGAGCTTATCCAGGATCTGTGGAGAATGCGCCGCTCATAGCGAAAACCTGAGCGGCTTTTTTGTTCCGATTATTGCCTCGTGGCCCTTTGAGCTTAAACTGGAATTAGTGGCCACATCCACAGCCGCAGTCTTCGTGTTCGTCACCGTGATCGTGACCGCATCCGCAGCTGTCTCCTTCTTCCGGGCCCTCGATCAAAAAACCTCTTCCCAGCTCTTCGGTATCCACATAATCTATTATCGTCGGGCTGTCTCCCAGAATCTCGGCATCCTCGGGGACCATGTGGACTTTGATGCCGTTGCTCTCGAAGACCACATCATCTTCGGCCGGATCGCCCCAGGCGAGAACATAGTTTGCGCCCGTGGCATCGGTGGCCGCCAGGACCATTCTTACCACCTTTCCCTCGATCATGTTGCTCTTCAAGACCTCGGCGGCTACATCTGTTATCTCGATCATCGTCATCACCAACCAACTGCATTTATCTAATCCTCGTTCAACTAATATTTAACTTTGGGATCACAGATATCTGATCGGAAAACAGGTCGTGCTGAAAAAGGGCGGAATAACTCGAAAAGGAAAGGCGGAGTTCTCATGGGAGTCGACTTGAGAGATCTCCTGGAAATGGAGAATATAGAGATAAAGGAGCTGTCGGGGCGTTGGATTGCGGTGGACGCCTTCAACACCCTTTACCAGTTTCTGAGCATAATCAGGCAGCAGGACGGAACCCCTCTTAGGGACGGGTCGGGCAGAACCACCTCTCACCTTTCGGGGATCCTCTACAGAATGACGAACCTGATGGAGGCCGGGGCGAAGGTGGTCTTCGTCTTCGACGGAGAGCCGCCCCATTTCAAGAGAGATACTCTGAACCAGAGGGCTGAGACTAGATCCAAAGCTGAGAAGATGTGGGAACGGGCAAAGGAGGAGGGATTGGATGGGTTCAAGTACGCCCAGGCAGCATCCCGCCTCAGCGACGAGATGGTGGCTGACTCAAAGCGGCTCCTGGAAGCGATGGGGATCCCGGTCGTCCAGGCGCCCTCGGAGGGAGAGGCCCAGGCCGCCCACATGGCGATCAAAGGCTACGTCGATCTCGTGGGAAGTCAAGACTACGACGCACTCCTCTTCGGCGCGCCCAAGGTGGTGAGGAACATGGCCATCACCGGCAAAAGGAAGCTTCCCGGAAAGAACGTATACATCGACGTCTTGCCAGAAGTCATAAACCTGGAAAAAGAGCTCTCGCGGCACGGGATCAAGAGAAGGCAGCTGGTGGAGATCGGGATAATGTGCGGCACAGATTACAACGAGGGGCTGAAACGGGTCGGCCCCAAGACCGCCCTGAAGCTGATAACAAAGCATGGCGACCTTGAGAGCGTCTTGAAAGCGAGAGGTGAAACGATCGAGAACGCGGCCGAGATTAGGGACCTATTCCTCGACCCCCCGATCACGGACGAGTACGAGATCGAAACGAAAAAGCCGAGTGCTGAGAAGATTCTAGGATTTCTATGCGATGAGAGAGATTTTTCCCAGGAAAGGGTGAAGAAGGCGGTCAAAAGGCTTGAGGAGGCGGTGAAGGTTGGGCAGAGCACCCTCGACAAGTGGTTCTAGCTTGGAACTTTTCGACATTGACCTTGATCGCGCCATGGAGCTGATCAAAAAATCGGGCGCGAAAATTGTCGGAATCCAGGTTCCGGAGGGGCTGAAGAGGATGGCATCCGAGGTCGCAAAAGAGATCGTGGAGAAGACAGGAGCTGAAGTGATAGTTTCCGGGGACCCATGTTACGGTGCCTGCGACGTCGATCTCGACCTATGCAGGGTGGCGGATCTGGTGATACATATCGGCCACTCGGAGATGCTGGAGGGCGATCCCCTTCTCGACAAAATCGTGTACATCGAGGCCAGGATGAAGGCCGACGTCAAGGAAACCGTCGAGAAGGCGACCGACATTCTTTCCGCCCGACGTGTGGGCGTCGTCACCACCGTGCAGCACGTTCACAAGCTGGACGATATTGTGGAAGTACTGGAGAAAAGTGGGATCGAGGCCGTGGTCCGAACGGGTGGAAAGAGGACCAGGTATCTGGGACAAGTGCTCGGGTGCAATTATGAGGCTGCCCGAGATTTGGACGTCGATGAGTACGTCTTCGTTGGGACAGGGCAGTTCCATCCGCTCGGCGTGGCCCTTGCCTCGGGAAAGAAGGTAGTGGCCGCCGATCCGGTGACCGGCAACGTTTCGGTCATAGACACTACGCCTATGTTAAAACGCCGTTATGGAGCCATAGCCAGAGCCTTGGATGCCGAAAAGGTCGCGGTGCTAGTTTCCAAGAAGCCGGGCCAAAAGAGGGCAGATCTCGCGAGAAAAATGGCAGCTCTCGGAGAAGAGCACGGAAAGGAGATGGTCCTGGTCTATCTGGATAGGGTGGAACCCGAAGTTCTGATCAACCTGGGTGTAAATGCTGCGGTCTGCACCGCCTGTCCGAGGATAGCCCTGGATGACCAGGCCAAATACCCGGTCCCGATCCTGACACCACCGGAGTTCGAGATTCTTCTTGGAGTGCGCAGAGGAGACTACCCTCTCGACGAGATCGAGTAGTTTGGAGGATGTCACGTTATACCTTTCCCTCTTCCCAGCCCATGATGGAAGAGGGAACCTAGAAAAATGTGCACTTTGTTTATTTTTTAGTCGAATTGCTACGACGCAACACCCCAGAAAGCAGTGGAATATAAAAATCAACCCAATGGATTAGCATTAAGACCAATAAATATCGATCGCCAAATATAGCATCCGCTAACTGGATTGTTGGCAATTTCAGATAAGAGGTTTGTAGAAATTAGGTGAGGTGGCAGCGATCCATAGTTCCCGAGGGCTCGCGCACCTAAGTACAGTATGGAACGTGGACGGGCTTATCTTCTGAGTTCGGAATGGGTTCAGGAGTTTCCCCGCCGCTATGGCCGCCACACTCGAAGCCAAGGTCCGGATTCGAACCGGAGTAGAATTGCTGACTGCAAGAGGCCTTATAGACCTCGATTCTGCAGGCAATTGCGTAACCACTCCGCCACCTTGGCATCAGTATCATTTCGCTTTGCAATACCAGATTTCGCCCGAGCTCAGCAGGACAGCTGTACGGACAGTTAGTTGTCGCGGGCTGAACACCTCGTTGCCT
>DUKF01000093.1 GCA_013329455.1 Methanotrichaceae archaeon
CCCTCTGCGCTCCCGAAGTAATAAGCTTTAGATCTGAATTCTTGCTCTCAGCGGTTCTTTCGGAGGGCAAGAGTCTCGTTATAGACATACCGGCAAAGCTCCAGTTGCCCACCAAGTTTTGTAATCTGGGCTTTGGTTGGCTTGAGCCTGCAACGAAACACTTTAGTCATCATATCGTAAGAATGCGTCATAGGATAATCAGGCTTTCTGTTCATAGGCACAGGCTGTATCCTGCCAAAAATTGGCGGGGATTAGCCCTGAATTTCTCCCGAACCAAAAAAGGCATTGTGATCGAGCCGAACAAGTTCACCACGTATGAAAACCGCTCTGGAGACCGAAATAAAATGACGAGACGATACGCCTTCATAATTCCCCTATCGATCCTCTTGGCCTGCCTTTTCTTCGCGAACGGGATCGGCGCCGAGGTCACCTCGGACCCCCTGTCGTCTGAAGAGAACATGAACATAAACTTCAGCACCTGGCATCCCCACGCCAGCATGGAGGTCCAGACCGTCTGGGTCCCGATGCTCGAGACCCTGAAGGAGAAGAGCGGCGAAAGAATTACCTACGTCATCTTCGACGGCGAGAGCCTCGGATCGGGCCCCGAACATTACGACATCGTCGCTGACGGTCGGTCTGATATGGGGTACGCCACACTGACCTGGACTCCGGGCCGCTTTCCCCTCTCTGTTGTCCTTTCCCTCCCTGCATCGATCGAGTGTAAGCAGACCTCAACGGAGATAGGAAACGCCGTCTACGACCGTGCCCTTCGCCAGGAGTTTTCCGGCGTGAAGGTGATCGAGCTGAACGGCTGCATCAACTCACACCTCTGGACCACAAGACCCGTTCGCACCCTGGAGGACGTGAGGGGCCTGCGGATAAGAAGCCCCGGCGGCCTCCAGACAAGATGCATCGAGGCGATCGGGGCAGAACCTGTCTTCATGCCCCTTGAGGCCGTCCGCCCGGCGATGGAGAACGGGAGCATCGACGGGATCGTCACTTGCCCCTCGATGGTCTCGTCCTTCGGCCTCAACGAGGTGGCGGGCTACTGCACCCTCGTGACCTTCGGTTGCGTCGGTGAGGGTCTCTTCATGAATCAGGATGCCTGGGAGAGAACGCCCGAAGACTTCAGGATAATCATAGAGGAGGTCTGCCAAAACCCATATCGCACAACTGGTGGGATGACGAAGGAGACCTACAAGGAGATCATGGCTGACCTGAACGAGAGCGGAGTCGTCTTCTACTCCCCGCCGCCAGAGGAGACGAAGCGATGGCACGCGGCGTTCCAGAACGTGACAAGAGAGTGGGTAGCAGACCTCGAAGCGAAGGGCCTTCCTGCAAGGGAGACTGTTGAGATATTCAACGAGGAGTGCGAAGAGAACGGCGTTGTTTGCGTCGCCTTCCCGCCGGAGTGGAGGTAGGCCGATCCCAGCGAAAAAAGATCCGAGGTTCCCATTCGGCGCCATTATCCACTCTGCCTTTGGACGGGATGGATTATAAATCTTCTTCGAAGGTTGTAAGATTTAAAAGAAAGCCCAAGATTGAGGGTGGTGCCCGGCGCCCGTCTGACCTTCGGCGCCAACCAGCCGGGGCAGCCCTCCGGCACACACCTACCTATACACATTTTGACGATGGCCCACGTGAAGTACAGTCACCGTCTGCTGCGCCTCGTCGATCTCGTAGATCACTCTATAATCTCCGATCCGGATTCGCCAACCTTCGCGCCCTCTGAGCTTGAGGCAACCAGATGGTCTAGGATTATTGGAAAGCGACCGAATTCCATCACGCGCCCGCTCGTAGTGCCCTCCCGAAAGCTTTGCCAGCTCCTTTGCGGCACGGGGAAGAATGAGAATGCTATAGGTCATCTCTGTCCTTTTCGATCTCGCCGATGGCCTGCTCGAAAGAAAGCGCCTCTTCACCAGAGGTCTTGGCGGCATCGTAGGCTCGAAGGGATTCCAGCTCCTCCAGTTCATCGAGAAGCTTCTGATAATTCTCCAGGCTGAGGAGGACGCCCGTTCGGTCGCCCTTCTCATTGACTACATACTGCTTTTCGAACCCAATTGAGGTCATATTATTTTCGTCCTTCAGAGTCATTTTCGGCTCGTCTGAGGTTTGCGGCTTGGACAGATCATATAGACGTGTTGCTATTTTATCTTATTGAGAGCAGGACAAAGGTGGCCAGCGCCAGGAGTCTTGGCCAGTAAAGGCCTTCCTGCTTCGCCCGGTCGCTAGACCGTCACCACCAGGTCGAACTCAGTTCCCTGAAGCTCGGTCAAGCTCTTGGACCGATGGCCCGAAATGTCCACGCTCCGTTCATTCATCGCCCGGATGGCGAGTCGGTTAATCCCAGTCAGATCGGTTCCGGTGCTGCTGATCATCGTACCCCTCGCCGTGCAGGTGGTGCAGGAGCCCTTCGGCATTCTCACGAGCTGGGGTTGTTGTTGGTGCAGACGAAGAGGACGCGGGTTTTGGTGGGGGACGTGGTAATCGGATATTGCAGGACAGTATTTGTTATTTATTATTTCATCTTGATGTGGGTCTATTCAGCCCAATCCATGTGAGAATGCCTCAATTAAATGCGGCATGCTTTATTTATTATTGGGATATTTCAGCCACTCTAAATTAGTTTCCATTTCTTCACCATTTATATCAAACTTTATCTCTACGCTATTTTTTCTGTTTGACATAACCCCATAAATCTCAACAATCTCATTATCTACTAAAGATTTGCAAATTCGGTTCCCTTCAATAATTAAGTAACCTTCTTCATCCTTCCCAATCAACTCATTCCAATTTCTTCCATCAATCTCATCTTTAATAAATCTATTTTCTGATTGTTCGCACGAATCTATCCTCTTGTAACAGCAGGAATAAACATGTTTGTCAGTTTTCGGATTTAATGAAATAGATGATGATAGTGCCTTAAGTAATTCTGAATATTTCTCTCTTGGGTGGCATATAGGACAAAAAGTAGGAATTTGTTTTCCATTATCTGATAACACATATGTTAGGAATAATACAAAATATCCTTTTTCACTATGATGTTCGTGAATTTTCTGTTTAATGTATTCGTAATCAAGTATCCCAACATTTCTAACATCAACAATTGGTATATTCCCCTTCTTAATAGCAGCACTGTAAATTCGTTTAATCTTTTTTGATATTGAATAATTAAACATATTTAACTCAATTAAAATTTCCACACCCGTGATATTATCAGCCCTATGTATTTTTATATTACGCTCTTCGATTGTATGTAACATAGTTGAGTCGTCAAGCGTTACAACTAATTGGATGAATTTATTTTTAAATTTGTTGTCATTCATGACGAGATCGAAATAAAAGTTGCATACATCGAGTATTTCTAACTCGAATTTAGGCAGAACCATGTGCTTAACTTCAAATATGTATTTATCCTCATCAATATTGATATCGTGCTC
The DNA here is from genome assembly GCA_013329455.1 of Methanotrichaceae archaeon. Taxonomy (GTDB): domain Archaea; phylum Halobacteriota; class Methanosarcinia; order Methanotrichales; family Methanotrichaceae; genus Methanocrinis; species Methanocrinis sp9297u. Next base: position 3,441 of record DUKF01000093.1, read on the forward strand.
GGAATTGTTCCCTGATTGTGTTAACAGCTTTATTTTATGTTTTTGAGGATCAAACGATTTTAATAAGACTTCACAAGATTGAAGCTCACTGTCTAATGTGATATTTCTATTTATATCATGTTTAGTATTATTCCTGGCATCCCCACACACCACTCCTTTTTTTTCAAGTTCGTCAATTTTTTTAAGGTTTATATCCACCCATGACATGTCCACTTTGTATCAAATAACTGTTATTTAGCATTTAGCCAATCACAATTATCTTCTTATCTTTTGTATAATTCATTTATTCGAATGCCCTGCAGCTCTGCTGCGGGGTGCGACGCTGCCAGTTTGACTAAAATTTATGTTGGTGAGAACGAGTCATATCCTTTTCAGCCGTCCGTCACACAGCGAACTCTCCCGCCAACGGTATAAATAACATCTCAGAAAGACGCAGCAGGAATCGCACCACCATCTCCACCGCCAATCCCCCCAACCTCGCGCCACCTGCGCATCCCCTGGCCACTCACCC
>DUKF01000155.1 GCA_013329455.1 Methanotrichaceae archaeon
AGCGGGGTGCGCTGTTTGACTTAGGGGATTTATCGGAAGCAATTTGTATCAAAAATCCCGAAATGGCTCTAAAATTGGCTAGGAAAATTGGTAATGAGCAATATAAAGCGTTAACGCTTGCAAATATCGCTCCAAACCTCAAAAATCAAAACGAAATCTTAAATGAAGCATTAAATGCAGCTTATAATATTGAAGATCTTGATTTTAAAGATTTTGTGATTGCTGAGATAGCTTTAAAGATAAATGATAAACATGATGTGATAAATATCGTCAATAATATGATTTACAAGGATTTTAAGACTTTAGTGCTTATTGAAAGCGCTATACAGACTAATGATCAGAATCAAGCTCTATATTTGATCTACAATATCGGAGATACTTATATGAGGGCCAGAGAACTTACAAAAATCGCTCTAAAGCTCGAAAATCCAAACGAGGTGCTAGAAAAGGCAATAAGCGCAGCCAGTAAGATCGAGGATCACTATCGTAGAGCCAGTGCGTTTGCTGAAATCGCCCTGATAGTAGAAGACCCAAAAATGGTGCAAGAAGATGCAATTAGTGCAGCCAGGAAAATCGAGGACAAAAAGCGTAGAGCTGTGGCACTTGCTGAGATCGCCCAGACGGTCGAGGATCCAAATGAGGTGCTAGAAGAGGCAATAAGCGCAGCCAGTAAGATCGAGGATCACTATCGTAGAGCCAGTGCGTTTGCTGAAATCGCCCTAAAGTTAGAAGACCCAAAAATGGTGCAAGAAGAAGCTATAGACGCAGCCAGTAAGATCAAGGATCATCGTTTTAGTGCCAAGGCATTTGCTGAGATCGCACATACGGTCGAAGATCCAAAAAGTGTGTTAGAATATGCATTAAGCATGGTCCAAAATATCGGGGATGGAGATTATAGAGCTATGACTCTTGTCGATATCGCCCTGAAGGTCGAAGATATAAAAATAGCGATCAAAGAGGCACTAAGATTCGCCCGCATGATAGGAGATGAATCTTATAGAGCTATGACGCTCAGCGATATCGCCCTGAAGGTCGAAAATCCAAACGAGATTTTAGATGAGGCGCTAATGGCAGCTCGCAAGATCGCTGATAAATATAAGCGAGGTTTCGCCCTTTACTATATTGCTCCTAAACTCGAAAATCCGAACGAGGTGCTAAATGATGCGATAAGGTCAGTTGAATTTATTCCGTATTATGAATACAATAAAGTTATGGAGCTTGTTGAGATGGCTCCAATGTCCGAAGATCGAAATGTCGTGTTAGAAGAAGCGTTACGAATGACCTGCATGATTGAGGATAACCGCCCAAGAGTTAAGGCGCTAGCTCAGCTCGGCCAAAAACTGAATGAAATATCGCCATCCATCCATTGTGCTTTTCTTAGGCAAGATGTTCTCCACCTCCTAGCCCAGCGCACCCGCAAAGACCTCCTCTCCGACCTCGCCGCCCTCCCCCCCGTCATCCTCGCCCTCGGCGGCCAAGAAGCCCTATTGGAGACCGCCCGCGCCATCCAGGACGTGGGCCGATGGTGGCCTTGATCAGCGTTCGACAGAAAAGCCTATAACTTTTCCAGCCAACTTTCCACCCCTATGGCTGCTCTGCTGGAGATAAAGGGCCTCTCGAAGACCTTCTCGGCGAAGGGGAAGACCTTCGAGGCCCTCCACGACGTCAACCTCTCGGTGGGAGATAAGGAGTTCATGTGCCTTCTAGGCCCCTCGGGCTGCGGCAAGACGACCCTTCTTCGGATCATGGCGGGACTCGAGAGGCCCACCAGCGGAGCTGTGCTTCTCGACGGCGTGCCGATCGAGGGGCCCGGGCCCCAGAGAGGGATGGTATTTCAGGAGTACTCCCTCTTCCCCTGGAGGACGATCCTCGACAACGCCGCCTTCGGCCTAGAGCTTAAGGGCGTCTCCAAGGAGGAGCGGTACGAGAAGGTCCGAAGGTACCTGAAGACCGTCGGTCTCGAGGAGTTTGAGAGCAGCTATCCCCACGAGCTCTCGGGCGGGATGAAGCAAAGGGTCGCGATCGTGAGAGCCCTTGTGAACAACCCCAAGGCGCTCTTCATGGACGAGCCCTTCGGGGCCCTTGACGCCCAGACTCGAAACGTCATGCAGTCGGAGCTTCTGCGGATCTGGCAGGAGCAGCAGAAGACCGTCGTCTTCGTGACCCACAGCGTCGACGAGGCGATCTACCTCGCCGACCAGGTGGTGATCATGTCCGCCCGCCCGGGCCAGATCTGCGAGATCCTCGAGATCGAGATCCCCAGGCCCAGGGTCAGGACCAGCACCGAGGTGAACAGGTACCGGCAGAGGATCCTCCAGGACCTGCGCAGCCTCAGAAAAGATTGATTTAAATTTTTGTTTGTTCTCCTCGGCTCGATCTTCAGCCTGTTGTGGGAGCCTTCGAGGGAGCGTTTATATTCGTAGAGATACGCAATTTGTCTTAGCTGGTGAGTTCGTTGAGTAGATCCAAATGGATGGAGCTTCCGCGGTTGGTTGTGGTCGGCAGCGGCGTCGCGTCAGAGGTGGCCGACGTCTGCAGAGACCTCAAACTGATAGGCGCAGCTCTCATCGTTACAGGCCCCACCACCGGCGAGCTGGTGGGAGGAGAGATCTCTCAGCTGATGGAAGAAAGCGGCTTTGAAACCAACCTGATGATCACAAAATTTTCAAAACTCGAAGAGGTGGAGAGGGCAGAAAAGCTGGCAGAGGAGATGAAGGCCGGTTTTCTCATAGGCGTTGGCGGCGGAAGGTCGATAGACGTCGCCAAGCTCGCCTCGGTCAGGGCGGGCGTTCACTTCGTTTCCATCCCCACCGCCGCCTCTCACGACGGCATATGCTCGGCCCAGGCCTCCCTCACCATCGAAGGCGAGACAACATCGGTCTCGGCCCAGGCACCCCTTGGAATCATAGCCGACACCGCCATAATTTCCAAAGCTCCCGAAAGGCTTCTCGCCGCGGGATGTGGCGACATAATATCCAACTACACCGCCATAAGGGACTGGAAGCTCGCCCACAGGCTCAGAGGCGAAGAGTACAGCGAGTACGCCTCGGCCCTCTCGGAGATGACGGCCAGAATGATCGTCGAGACCGCCCCGGATCTTAAACCGGGCCTCGAAGAGTCGGCGAGGGTCGTCGTCAAGGCCCTGATATCAAGCGGCGTTGCCATGAGCATCGCGGGCTCCTCGCGGCCAGCCAGCGGCTCAGAGCATAAGTTCGCCCACGCCATCAACAAGATCAATCCGGGAAAAGCCCTTCACGGCGAGCTATGTGGTCTTGGCACCATAGTCATGATGTATCTACACGGCGGCGACTGGAAGATGATTCGAGAAGCCCTGCAAGAGGTGGGAGCGCCCACCTCAGCCGCTGAAATCGGGCTTGACGAGGAGGTCGTGATCGAGGCGCTCACCTCCGCTCACAAGATCCGCCCGGAGCGGTACACCATCCTCAGCGCGGGTCTCACCAGAGAGGCCGCAGCCGTGGCCGCTAAAAAGACAAAAATAATATAATTATTCATGTGAGGCGAAAACCATGTCCGAAGCAACTACACAAATCACCCTGATAGGAACCAAGCTAGCGACGATAGGGATGGAGTTCATATTCAACTCGCCCTCCCCGGAATGTGAGATCTGCAAGCTCAGGAACACCTGCACCAACCTCGAGTCGGGGAGGAGGTACAGGGTCCTTGGGATTCGTGGAGAACTGGTCCACGAATGCCCCATCCACGAGGCGGGGGTTCGGGCGGTGGATGTGACAGAAAGCCCCATCATCGCGGCCATCGACGCGAGGAAGGCCTTCGCCGGGTCCAAGACCGTCCTCGAACCGCCCAAATGCGATGAATACGAATGCACCATGTACGAGCTATGTCACCCCGTCGGCCTGAAGGCAGGTGACCGGTGCACCATCGTCGAAGTGGTGGGCGAAGCCCCCGAGGATTGCGAGCTTGGAAACAAGCTGAAGCTGGTTGAGCTGAGACGCTGAAGGGGTTCTCACAACCTCTCAATTTTTTTGGAATATTTTTCCGCGATGCACGGGTCGCGAATATGAGAAAGTTTTTGACCTACTCACGGAACGTCTTCATACCCGTCACGGACGTCTGCAGAAATCGGTGTCTCTACTGCGGCTTTCGGCGCGATGAGGGCAAAATCATAAGCCGCAAGGAGGCAACCGAGCTCCTTGACAAAGGGGCATCATCAGGCTGTACTGAGGCCCTCTTCTCCCTGGGCGAGGCTCCCTGGCTGGTTTCCGGCTTTGGTGATCTCCTCAAAAGGGTCGGGAGAGACGACCTTTTGGACTACTTGATCGAGCTTTTTGAGCTGGCCCTCGAAAGGGACCTACTCCCCCACACCAACGCCGGCCTCCTCTCAAAAGAGGATATGAAGCGGCTCGCTCCCTACAACGCTAGTATGGGCCTGATGCTCGAGACGACCGCCGATGTGGAGGCTCACCGATCCTCCCCTGGAAAAAGGCCCGATTTGAGGGTGAAGGCCATCGCGGCTGCAGGAGAGCTGATGATCCCCTTCACCACCGGGATTCTGGTCGGCATCGGTGAGACGAAGGTGGATCGGGCCAGATCTCTCCAGGCTATAAAAGAGCTCCATGAGACCTTTGGCCACATCCAGGAGGTGATCGTCCAGCCCTTCGACCCCAAGCCAAAGACTGCCATGTCCCATTTGGCCCCGCCCAGCCCAGAGGTGATCGCGGAGACGGTGAGGATGGCAAGATCCATCCTCCCGAAATCGGTCGCGGTCCAGGTTCCCCCAAACCTGGCAGATCCCCTGCCCCTGGTCGAAGCCGGAGCCGAGGACCTGGGCGGGATCAGCCCCGTGACGTTGGACTGGATCAACCCGGAGAGGCGCTGGCCCACCCCAGAGGAGCTCGAATCCCGGCTTGCGGGCTGGGAGCTGAAAGAGAGGCTTGCTGTCTACCCCCGGTACATAGACCTCGGCTGGCACGGGAAGATGACTTGGTCGCTCGTGAAAAAGCTGGCTGGGCCCGACGGCCTGAGAAGGAGGGATCTACCTTGAGATGCGAAGTTGGAATCGCAAATAATATCTCAGATCAGTGCAGAGCTGTGACAGTATGAGTAAGAAGTCTATGGAGATCGGCATGAGTTGCGGACTCGTCTTTCTGATGATCGCGCTCATGATCGTGGTGCAGATGGCGGCGCCCGAGCCTCTCCGTCCAGCCGGGTTCGTCCTGGCGGTTCTGGCCTTCATCCTGCTTATGGGCGGGGCCGGGTTCAAACTGATGAATATCGAGTAGTGAAATTGGATAGATCAAGATCGAGGAGTAGCATACCTCTCAGCAGAGGGTGAGATATGGGCATCTTGGACAAGTTGATGGGCAGGTCTGGCGATGATGATTACGTGAACATAGACCTGGGACAGTTCGAGGAGGTCTCAGCCGGGGGTCCCTCGGAGATTCTGGTGAGGATGGCAGAGCTGCGAGACATCGACGTTCTGCCCGAGATAAAGATGGAGATACAGAAGGGAAACCTGGTCCTCGTGGACATATCTCCCCTGAGAAGGGAGAAGGACCTTTTGGATGAGGCGATCGGCGAGCTGAAGGCCGCGGTCGAGGAGCTGAAGGGTGACATCGCGGGTCTTGGCGACAACCTGGTGATAGTCGTGCCCATGAGGATGAGGATCGATCGGGAGAACATTTTGGGGGACGAGGATTGAAGGCAGTCACCACCTCCTGCTGCCCCATCTGCAACGCTGAGATTACCTTCGAATGGGAGACGAAAGATATCCCCCACTTCGGCGAGGCTATGATCATCGCAGGAGTCTGCGAAAGTTGCGGGTTCAAGCTGTCGGACACCATTCTTCTCAGCCAGGGCGAGCCGGTCAGGTACACCATCACCATCGAGGACCTTGAGGACCTGGACGCAAGGG
>DUKF01000067.1:0-278 GCA_013329455.1 Methanotrichaceae archaeon
GGCGTCAGGATGAGCGATCCCAAATAAGACAACGCCTCTGAGTAGAGGGCGAGCCGAATGTCCCCTCCCAGAAGCTTTGTAAAGGGAACGACGGCCACTGCTGGCGGAACTGCGGCCATTACCACAAAACCCAACCTGAGCGCCTCCTCTTCCACAACCATCGGGGCGAGGACGAGGATCAACCCCGAGAGGAAGAGATAGCTCAGAAGAAAGCCAGTTGCAGCCCCCCTCATCGTGGGGACCCTCAAATCGATCCCGGCCATGGAGAAGGCCATCAT
>DUKF01000067.1:288-10637 GCA_013329455.1 Methanotrichaceae archaeon
AATCACGAGTGGTTCGAGCCTCTCGGCCGGACCCGGTAGGAAGAAGCCGAGGACAACGGCCAGGGCGAGGATGACGACAGTATTTTTCAGAAGTTTCATCTGCACGTTAAAACCAGCGCCCGTTTAATTTTCATTCTTTAAACCAATCGCCTCGTGAAGATATCCCTTTTACTTTCCGGAATTTTAGATTGAATCCTTACGGCTGATTGGTGCTAGTTCATCTATGAATTATGCACCTAGTCGAAGAGCTTTTCGGTGCAGAAACGCTGGATGAAGGATCGCAAAACCAGTTCAGACAAAATAGAGCAGATAAAACAGAGTAGGCGAAATTGCGTTCTTTTAAAACGGCCCTGCGCAGCCAAGAGCTGCGCTGACCACTTTTTAAGGGCAGATAATTTCAGGCCTTGTGGGCTATTGCGAACCTTCGCATAACCCTGTCAATTGTAATCGAGACCTTGTCTCCAACCTTTGTTTCTGAGACGAAAATGACAAAGCCCTCAACTCTGGCAATACCGTCCCCTTGCCTTGATATGTCCTCAATCTCCACTTCATACGTCTTTCCAGCTTCAACTGGAGAAGAGTCTTCTGTGAACCCACCACTGCTGAAGGATCCTCGATCGTTACCGTACACTTAGTTCACATCCATTTGCGAAAAACCGTGAAAACAGTCTCGCACATTGGCCGACTACGTCCCTGGGTTATTTAAATCTTTGGTGCCTGGCAGCTGTGCTGACCTGCTCGCCACGCTTCCATCGATCCCGATGATATCGATCGCCTCGGTCGTCATAAGAAATACGTCTCACGGTCGAAGGCCTACGACGTATACGTCCAGTTCGGAGAAAATGGTGATTTCAGTCCTTCATTCAATTGGGGTTTATACTTCAGTCCAGCATTATCTGATGAAAAAATTATAATAGGGGTCCATCCATATAAGAAGAGGAGGTGAACGTCGATGCGAAATAAAATTTCTCTCGGAATTGTTGCTGCCATCTTTTTGATACTGGTCGGAATGGCCGCCTCTGAGGATGCCGAAGAAAGGACGATCTCATTTGCGGCGATTGCTGTCCCCATGGAGGAGACGGTCGGCACCCCTGAGGTCACCGCTACAGCTGTAGCACTACCAAGCTCACCACGCTGGTATGCGACGACTGAAGGCCACGTCGGAGATATAAACATAAAAACGCCGCCACCCGGCAGCGAGGATTCTCCCTATCAAGTGATATTCAGATCTTTGGTTCCTACGGGTCCAAACTACATCACGATAAATAACGATGGTCCCGCAGACTTGAAAGTCTGGATAGATACCCCAATGAATCCAGAGGAGATCGAAATCGAACCATCACTGATCGTAAAAAAGGGACAGAGCTCTTCAGTCGCAGCTACTATTAGCGTTTTGGTGAGACCCAAATATACAGTTATGCCGACCCAGGGAGAATACGTCCTCTCCTGGTGCTGCCCTGTTCAACAAATCAAGATCAACTGTTCTTGCTGCTGTCAAGAGAACAGTGCCCCCATGGATGGTGGTGGAGATGGTGAAGTGGGATTGACGCCGGATAAGGTGATGGTAACTGAGCTGGCTTAGTCGGGACCTCGCGTCCAATGGCCCTTCAGGGATTCAGCTATCCTCAAATCGTTGTCAAGGCTATTTATCAAGCTTGCAGAGGTCCCTCGTTACGAACTTGTCACCATCCCGGAGCATCTCGCAGACGATCTTGCCGTCGACGAGCCGGAGGATCCGATCGGTCTTCTCCGCCATGTCCATGTCGTGGGTGACGAGGATGAAAGTCTGGTTCATCTCGCGGTTGAGCTTTCTCAACAGCTCGTAGATCATGTCAGAACTCTTGGAGTCGAGGTTCCCGGTCGGCTCATCACCTATGACGATTGACGGATGGCCCGCAAGAGCTCTGGCCACTGCCACCCTCTGGTTCTGGCCGCCCGAGAGCTGGTTTGGCTTGTTGTTCAGCTGGTCGCCCAGACCCACCTCCTCGAGAAGGGTGATAGCCCGATGCCTCGCCTCCTTTTTCTCCACCCCGGCGATGAGAAGCGGCATCATTACGTTCTCGACAGCGCTGAACTCTGGGAGAAGGTGGTGATACTGGAAGATGAAACCGAGCTCCTTGTTTCTGAGTCTCGCCCTCTCTTTGGAGCTGGCTTTGGATATGTTCTGCCCTTTAAGCCAGATCTCACCATTGGAGGGGGTGTCCAAAAGCCCTATCATGTTTAGAAGGGTCGACTTGCCGCTGCCGCTAGGCCCCACGATCGAGAGAACCTCACCCTCCTCGATTGTCAGGTCAACGTCGTCTAAGGCCACCAGCTCAACCCCGTCACCGTAGACCTTTCTCAGCTTCTTGATCTCGATAATCTTGCTCAACTCTGATCGCCTCCACAAATTTTATTCGGTTGCTATCGCCTCGACAGGGTCGAGCCTGGAAGCCTTGTAGGCTGGGTATATTCCCGCAAGGAAGTTGACGAGTAAGGCGAAAACGGAGACGAACAGGAACGTCTCCAGGTTCAGGACCACCGTCATCCTATTGGCTATGTAGATCTCGGCTGGAACCTCGATGTTCCCGATCAGCTTTCCGGCAACGTAAGCAAGCCCCCCTCCGAGGAGCACCGATGGCGGCCCCAGGATCAAGCTCTCCAGGACGAATATCTTCATGATAGCTGCCTGGTCTGCTCCCATCGCCATCAAGATCCCTATCTCCTTCGTCCTGCGTGTTATTATCATTATCATTGTGTTGGCGATGCCAAAGCCGGATATTATGAAGATCAAGAGGTAGAATATGTAGGAGTAGATCTGCTGAGTGTCGAGCTGCTCCAAAATGTCCCTGCTCTTATCCTGCCAGCTCTCGGCATTGTAGCGGGTCTTGTTGTTCAGATCCGAGGCTATGGCAGGAGCCGCGTAGATGTCTGAAAGCCTGATCCCCACCTCTGATACGACGTCACCCTCTCCAAGAAGATCCTGGGCGGTCTCGAGTGGGAGGTAGACGAGGGTCTGATCAAGGCCCGTCCCCGTTTCGATGATCCCGACCGCCTTCACTTGGATCGTCACGTACTGCCTTGTGAGCCGAAAGTCGTCGCCCGGTTTCAGCTCCAGGTCATCTGCAAGGTCCGACCCCACCACGGCGGCGTACCTCTTGAACCGGAGATCGTAGTAGTCGCCCCAGACTATGTCCTCCCGAACCCTCAAGAGGAGATCCTCCTGAACAGGATCTGCCCCGATGAAAGTGACACCCTCTACGTTATCTTTGTACTTTGCTGCCGCCCTTCCAATGAGCCTAGGAGACGCTGTCAGGACCTCGGGGTACACATCGACGATCGAGGTGAGGGTCCTGTAGAGGTATATATAGTCCTCCTCCTCCTTCGGTTCGACGGTGACGTGGGGTGAGTTCTCCACGGTGTTCTCGATGAGGTTCACCTTGTACCCTTCCGTCAGCCCTATCAGAACAACGATAACCCCCACGGCAAGAGCCACGGAGAGGACCGTGAAGAGGGCCATCTTGGGGTTTCCGAGGATGTGCCTTTCTGCGACAGTCAGCTCGAACATCTAACTCAACCTCTTAGGGCGACCACCGGGTCCAGCTTTGAAGCCTTGTGGGCGGGGTAGACCCCCGCGATCATGCTCAGGATCAGGGCGAGGAGGGAAAAGGCGATGAGGTCGAAGGGGTCGACGAGAAACTTGATGACGATCGGCTGAGGTGCCGTCGGCGCGTTGACGGTGTACTGGAGGCTGTTGAAGTAGGCTGATACCAGGTAGCCGAAGGCGGTCCCGAATATGCCTCCTGCGAGGCCCAAGATTCCGCTCTCGATGAGGAATATCCTCCTGATCTGGGACTGGTTTGTTCCCATCGCCATCAGCATCCCGACCTCTCTCGTCTTCTCCAGGACCAGCATGTTCATGACGTTTGCGATCCCGAAAGAGGCGATCAACAGGACCAGCACCAGGATAAGGTTATTGGAGAAGGTCTCGAAGGCCAGGCTCTCTTCGAACTGGGGAAACATCGTCCTCCAGCTTTCGGCATCGTATCCGAGGGCTGAGATCTCTGCGGCCACTTCGTCGGCTTGGTAGGGGTCTTCGATCTGGATGTTGATGTAAGTTATGACGTCCCCATCGCCCAGGAACTCTTGCGCAGTCTCCAGAGAGACGAAGGCCGCTTGGTCCCACTCCTCAACCCCCGTTCTGAAAACGCCCGCCACCACGAGGTTCATGGTATTCGCATCGGGAAAGCTTGCGACGACGTCTTCGCCCATCTGCACTTCCAGCTTCTCGATCATCTTATCCCCCAAGGCGACCCGTCTTCCGCTCTGTATCGCGTAAAGATCGCCCTCGATCATGTACTTGTCACCGATGCTGGTAACTTTGTTCAGCTCAGCCGGAACGACCCCGGTCATGTCGACGTTCTCGACGTTGTCCTCAAAGGAGAGGGTCGCCGTGGTGCTGAGGGCGGGAGAGACGGCAGCAACCCCAGGAATCGCCCAAATGAACTCGATCAGGGTCTTGTAGAGGTAGATGTACTCCTCCCCCTCCTTGGGGAGGACCAAGACGTGGGGTGCAAGCTCGAAGAAGATGTCGAAGAATGTCTCGAAGCTGCCGTTCATGAGGGATCTGAAAACGATGATTATGGCCACAGCGAGGCCGACGGCCCCCACAGCGAGGACGGTCTGCCTCTTACGGGTCCTGATATGTTTCATGGCCACGAACAGCTCGAGCAAGGGATCACTCCTCAGGGGTCTTGCAGATATCAATTATACCCGGTAATCCTTTTCTGGATCTTATTTATAGAGATCGGAACTGACGGGCCCGTATCGAGTCCTAAGACGCTGAAAATTATCTGCCTCTTTCGCGCAAGTCTTCTCAAGTCAACCCCGAAGGGCGACGACTGGATCGAGCTTTGAGGCCTGGTGGGCGGGGTAGACCCCGGCGATGATGCTCAGAAGGAGTGTGATCAGGGGGAAGGCGAGAAGGTCCCAGGGATCGACGATGAACGTCAAAATCACAGAGAATCGAGGCCCGGAGGATATGGCGATGGCGAGGCTGTTGACGTAGGCCGAGATGAGATAACCCAGAAGGCAGCCCGCCGCCCCGCCGGCGAGGCCAAGAATACCGCTCTCGATAAGGAAGATCCGGCGGATGTTGGAAGAGGTGGCTCCCATCGCCATCATCATCCCGATCTCTTTGGTCTTCTCCAGGACGAGGAGGTTCATGATGTTGGCGATGCCGAAGGAGGCGATCACTATCACGAGAAGCATGATCATGGTGTTGGAAAACTTGCGGCTCTGGATCGTCTCGACGATCCCCGACTGGCTCTGCCAGCTCTCGGCATTGTACCCGAGGGCGGAAAGCTCACTGGCGACCTCATTGGCCTGGTATATGTCGTCGAGCTTGATCTGGACGTCGGTTATGACGTTTCCCTCGCCGAGAAAGTCTCTTGCCGTCTCCAAGGAGACGTAAGCGTAGTTTGGTGAAAAGCCTCCAGTATCGAAGACGCCCGTCACAACGAGGCTCATGGTCTTGGCATCGGGAAAGCTCGCTCGGACCGAATCGCCCACCTTCACTTCCAGCTCGTCTGCAAGCTCCTTGTCCAGTGCGACTCTTCTTCCGTTCTGGATCGAGTCGAGGTTGCCCTCCACCATGTAATCGGAGCCTATCTTCGATATCTTATTCAGCTCGTCGGGTATGACCCCCCGAAGGACGACGTTCTCGACGTTGTCGTCGTGGGCGAAAGATGCCGTCGTTGAGAGGGCAGGGGACACGGCCACAACACCAGGGATCGCCCAGATCGTCTCGATGAGGGTCTTGTAGAGGTGGATGTAGCTTTCGCCATCCTCAGGAAGGACCGTGACATGGGGGACGAACTCGAAGATTATGTCGTTGAGGGTCGTCTCAAAGCCGTTTATCAGGGACCGAAAGAGGATGGTGATCGCCACGGCGAGAGCGACGGCTCCCACCGCGAGAATGGTCTGCCTCCTTCGTGAGATGAGGTGCTTTGAGGCGACGAACAGCTCGAACAAGGGATCACTTCTTGGAGAGCCGAATCTCCAATAGTAAATGATCTGGGATCTATTTATAAAGTCGCGCCCTTCGCCGCCTTCGGCCGTCAAAAAACCAAGGGAGATATCCAGCAGCTAATTCCCCGAATCGAGGATTCGAAAAGAGGACGAAGATCCCGAAGTTCGTGGCCTGACTTGAGGGAGATGCCCAATCTCGGTTTCTTTGGCCACGCCTCCGGGCGAGCATGAACTTGTAAAATGGTGAAAAGTTAGAGAGTCACCTCTTCAGCTTCCTCCACGGAGTAGTTCTCATGGACGACCTTGCAGAGCCTCCTTACAAATAAGGTCGGGTTCTCGGCCTGGAAGATGTTCCTGCCTATGGACAGGCCCCCGCCACCGACGTTTATCGAGTCGAAGACCATCTCCAAAACCTGCTGTTCCGTATCCATCTTGGGACCGCCCGCGATCACAATGGGGACGCTGCAGCCCTTGACGACCTCCTTGAAGGTCTCGGGAGATCCTGTGTAGTTCGTCTTGACGATGTCGACGCCAAGCTCCGCCCCGATCCGAGCGGCGTGCTTTACGTACTCGACGTCGTGCTCCGACTTCACCTTCGCCCCTCTTGGGTACATCATGGCAAGAAGCGGAACTCCCCAGTAGTCGCAGGTCCTGGCGACTCGCCCCAGGTCTTGGAGCATATGGGCCTCGTCGTCAGCCCCGACGTTGACGTGGATGCTGACGGCGTCCGCGCCGACCCTGATCGCGTCCTCAACCTCGGTGACGAGGACCTTGTGGTTGGGGTCCGGCGCAAGGCTTGAGCTGGCAGATAGGTGGATGATCAGGCCCACGTCCCGGCCGTAGCCTCGATGGCCGTGGAGGGGAAGCCCCATGTGGCCGAGAACTGCGTTCGCCCCGCCTTCGGCCACCTTGTCCACCGCCTCCTGGAGGTCTATCAGCCCCTCGATCGGCCCCACGGTCAGGCCGTGGTCCATGGGGACGATGACCGTCCGACCAGTCCTCCTGTTGAAGATCCTCTCCATCCTGATGGACTTTCCGACGTTCCTCATGAGGAAATGGCATGTGGTGAGTGGAGATTAAAAGTTGATGGTCAGATCCGAAAAAGACCGATTTATTTAATTACTTTCGAATCTATAACTCATGGGGATTGTTTATGAGGATATTTGAAGCCCTTCTACTGGGAATGTTAGTGCTTCTGGCGTCAACAAGCTCCTGCCTGGGAGCTGACGACGAAGACTGCGATGAGATCTCGATGCTGACGATCTCGGGAACTGGGGACGCAACCGACGATGCTGACATGGTCACCGTCGTCCTCGGCGTTCAGACGAGGAACGAGAGCGCAGCGGGGGCCGTCGCCGATAACGCCAGGATGATGGCCGACTCCATCGAGGCCCTGAAGATGGCCGGGGTTCCCGAAAAGGAGATCAAGACCTCCATGTTTTCCATATACTCCACGAGGGACTGGATAGACGGCAAGCAGTCTGATAAGGTGATATTCGAGGTCTCAAACCAGGTCACCTTCACCCTGAACCTCACCGATGAGGTCGACGTGGGCGAGGTCCTCGACGCCGCCGTGGGTGCCGGGACGAATAGCGTCGACAGCATCACCTTCGGTCTCAAGGACCCAACCTCGGTCCAGGAGAAGGCACTTGAGGATGCGGTCGCCGATGCGATGGGAAAGGCCGAGGTGATCTCCGAGGCCGCTGGTGTGACTTTGGGCAGGATCCTCTCGATATCTGAGGGAGGTGCATCGCCCGTGCCGATCGCTGAGAGCAGGGTCTTCTTCGCCGCCGATGTTGCGACGACGACGCCGATCATGCCAGGGGACGTCAAGGTGACGGCGACTGTCACCATCACCTACGAGATCAAGAACTGAGTTGCCAGGTCCGTCCGCTCTAGGGCGGATCTCTGCAGTTTTTTTCCGTCTGGTTACGGTTATCGTCTCGAATACGCGAAAAAAGGAGATTCAAAATCTAAAAATGTTTGTGACCTCGTCAATCTATTAATACGTTGAACTATCAAATATTCGTTCATGAAGAAATTCATCATTCCAGGCCTCGTCGCAGGAGCTTTGATGCTCGTGGTGGCTATCATCCTGGGGCTAATTTTTTCAGCGATTTTTCCGGACGCCATGGCCGAGTACTCAAATTCGAATATTTTCAGGCAGTCGGACGATCCTCTCATGTACTACTTCTTCCTCCACTCTTTCGTTATGGGCATCTTCCTCTCTTTCATCTGGCTTAAGGTGAAAGGACTGATCGATGAGGAAGGACTTACGAAAGGCGCAGTCTATGGATTTTACGTTTGGCTTTTCTTCGGGATCCCCGGCATGCTGATGTCTCTGAGCACTTTCCAGATCTCAACGTTTCTGGTGGGAACCTGGACAATCAGCGTATTGGCCCAAGATTTGGCAGCAGGCATTCTCTTTGCTCGCATGTCCAGATAGTCAAACTCTGATGAACACCTTGTTCATGCACGAAGGATGAAAAACCGAATAATCCGCCTGCCGACATCAGGCACATGATATGAGCTGTGAAAACTGACCGCAAGTCGAGGGCAACGGTCGCGGTGTCGGTGGCGGAGGATGGACCGCTAGAGTTGGTCCCCGAATCTGAGGGGACCGAAAAAGAGAGGTTGTCCTTGGTCGATTCCTTCGAGGCCATGGGCCCCGAGAAATTGGCGACTGAGGGGCCGGTGAGGACGGTGTTGAAGTGATTGGACTTTCATGGCGGGTGAGTGAGTCGTGGGAGCGAGGCGAATTTCGGGGCTGGTGTGGCTCACATAAATATGACTCCAAACCAATTTTAAATGGCGGTGGCCGTCGAATAATCCTTGGGCTCCTCACTCCTACTCTCCAGCTTTTCGAGGTAGCTTCCTATGCTGACGGCGTCGCAGCTGGAGGATTATATTCTAAAATCACTTTGAACCTGAAAAAAGCCGTTATGAGGGCGGAAAGGGTACTTGTTTTTATGCTCCCTGGGGAGTTTTCTCCGCCTTTACTGCCATCGTTCTTCGAGATATCTTAGAACCTTCCGGCATCAGCCCTTTATATTCGTTACATTTCATAGGCATATTAAGACATCTTTTTGTGATGAATTTATGAAAAGTATGTCTATATGAGTTGTATTTCAAATTTTCATTACATGAAACAATAAGTATATTCAACTAAATCCTATTTACTATATTGTTATAACAAAAAGATTCATAAATAAAAAGAATAATGCTTTATTTCGTAATACATAGTCTGGCAGACATAATGGAGGTATTCCGATTGAGAGATTCGTTATTATGGGGACTGGCAGCAGGGCTGCTGGTCCTGTTCGCAGCAGGTTGCGCCGTCGCTTCCGATGAGGGCGGCTCGGTTCCCGTCTACACTGTGGCCGACACCACCGGAGACTGGGGATTTCCCTCACCCTATGCCCACTACTCCCGGGGGCCGGGGTACACGCGGATGAGCTATCTCTTCGACACTTTGATCTGGAAAGATGACGGGGGGTACGTTCCGGCTCTCGCCGAGAGTTGGGAGATGGAGGGTGACGACGTCTACGTCTTCCACCTGATGGATGGGGTGACGTGGCATGACGGCGAGAAGTTCACCGCCGACGATGTCGTCTTTACCGTCGACTACATCCAGGACCATCCTTACCAGTGGGTCGACTCATCGATAATCGAGAGCGTTGAGGCTCTCGACGACAGCACCGTGAAGATCACACTTTCTGAGCCGTATGCACCCTTCCTCGATCAGGTGGGAGGAACCCTCCCCATCCTGCCCGAGCATATCTGGGCGGAGGTTGACGACCCCGCGGGCTACAGGGATCAAGAAGCGCTAGTGGGAACGGGCCCCTACACCCTCGACCTCGACGACTATGACAAGGTCCAGGGAACCTACAGATACCAGGCCTACGACGACTACTACCTGGGCGAGCCAAAGGTCGAGGAGCTGAGGTTCGTCAAGATCTCGGCGCCGAACGCCGCGGCCGAGCTTCTCCAGGGGAAGGTCAACACCGCCGGGATCGAGCCTGAGATGATCGACCAGCTGGAGGACGACTTTGTGATCCTCTCGGTTCCGTCTCATTGGTGGAACTACAAGCTGATGATAAACCACCAGAAGGAGCCGATGTCGGATAAAAGGTTCAGGCAGGCTCTCGCTTATGCCATCGACCGGGAGAAACTTGTGGAGATCGCGGCCCGCGGGTATGGCCTTGCCGGAAGCCCCGGGTTCGTGCCACCGGACAACGATTGGTACAATTCCGAGATGGACGCACTCCGTCCCCATGACCCCGCCAAAGCAGAGCAGCTTCTCGATGATATGGGCTATGAAGGCCAGCAGATCGAGCTCA
>DUKF01000271.1 GCA_013329455.1 Methanotrichaceae archaeon
GCGGGGTGCGCTGTTTGACTATATTTGATCAAAATGTGACACATCCTGATCTGGTTATCCGAAAACAACCGACAAAGCCTAAATATGACGTTGTTTATGCCTTTCCCGTTGTTGGAGGACTAGGATGATCTCTGAGGTGGCAGGACAATACAACGCGAAAGAGGTTGAAGAGCGGGTCAGGAAGTTCTGGGGCGATAACGGAATCTACATCAAGACCAGAACCATGAGAACCGGTGGCAGAAAGTTCTTCTTCGTCGACGGGCCGCCCTACACCACGGGCAGGATCCACCTCGGGACCGCCTGGAACAAGATCATCAAAGACTCCATTCTCCGCTACAAGTCGATGAACGACTTCCACATCAAGGATCGTGCGGGCTGGGACATGCACGGCCTTCCGATCGAAGTGAAGGTGGAAGAGTACCTGGGCTTCAAGAGCAAAAAGGACATCGAGACCTACGGCGTCGAAAATTTCATCGACAAGTGCAAGGAGTTCGCCCTCAGCCAGAAAGACCAGATGACCGAGCAGTTCAACATCCTGGGAACCTGGCTCGACTGGGAAGATCCCTACATGACCCTGAAAGACGAGTACCTCGAAGCTGCCTGGTGGACCCTCAAAAGGGCGAACGAAAGGAATCTTCTCGAGCGGGGCGTTAGGGTCGTGAACTGGTGTCCCAGGTGCGAAACCGCCATCGCTGACGCCGAGGTTGAGTACTGGGAGGAGACAGACCCCTCGATCTACGTCAAGTTCCCGGTGGTGGGAAAGGAAAACACCTTCATGATGATCTGGACCACCACCCCCTGGACGATCCCCGCCAACGTCGGCGTTGCAGTCCACCCTGAGTTCGAGTACTCGAAGATTCGAGCCTGGAAGGATGACGTCGAGAATGCCGAGATCCTGATCATGGCGACATCCCTCGTCGAGAACGTCCTCCGGGAGGGGCGGTACAAGGATTACGAGATCCTGGACAGTTTCATGGGAACAGAGCTTGAAGGGCTCGAATACGAACACCCCCTCGTCGACCTGATCCCGGCCCAGAAAGATATCGAGCACAAAATCCACCTCGCAGACTTCGTCACGGACGAAAACACAGGGTCTGTCCACATAGCTCCAGGCCACGGTCTCGAGGACTTCGAGCTCGGGGTGAAGGAAGGTATGGCAATATTCTGCCCCGTCGGCGAGGACGGCCGCTACACCTCAGAGGCCGGGGAGAAGTATGTCGGCAAATACGTCAGGTCCACCAACGAGGAGGTGAACGAGGACCTCGCCGAGCGGGGCCTTCTCCTCGCAGAGGGCAAGATCGTCCACAGGTACGGCCACTGCTGGCGGTGCAAGACCCCGATCATATACATCGCAACCCCCCAGTGGTTCCTCAAAATCTCAGACCTTCGAGACGACATGCTCGACGAGATCACCAAGGTCAAGTGGTACCCCGACTGGGCGGGCTCCGCCAGGTTCAAGGACTGGGTAAGCGGCGCTCGGGACTGGTGCATCTCCCGCCAGAGGTACTGGGGGATACCGCTTCCCATCTGGATCTGCGAGAAGTGCGGCGAGATGGAAGTGATCGGCTCGATGGAAGAGCTGAATTCGAGAAGCGGTTCTGTCGTCGAAGAGCTTCATCGGCCGGCCGTCGACCTGGTGACAATCAAGTGCTCCTGCGGTGGCGAGATGTGCCGGGTTCCCGACGTCTTCGACGTCTGGTTTGACAGCGCCGTCGCCTCCTGGGCGACCCTAAACTATCCGAGGGACAAAGAGCAGCTGAAAGAGTGGTGGCCAGCAGACTTCATCACCGAAGGCCACGACCAGACCCGCGGCTGGTTCTACTCCCAGCTCGGAGCGAGCATGGTCTCCTTCGGCGTCGCCCCCTACAAGAGCGTCCTGATGCACGGCTTCACCCTCGACGACAAGGGCAAGAAGATGAGCAAGAGCATAGGAAACGTCGTCCAACCAGAGGAGGCTGTCCAGAAGTTCGGAGCCGACACCCTCAGGTTCTACGTCCTATCCTCAAACGCTCCTTGGGAAGACATCCACTTCAGCTGGGACGAGGTCGCAAACACCAGCAGGATGCTGAACATACTCTGGAACGCCTACAGGTTCCCTCTCCCCTACATGATCCTGGACAAGTTCGACCCGACGAAGACGACCCTCGAAAAGTGCCTTGGAAACCTCAGGCCCGAGGACAGATGGATCCTCTCGAGAGCAAACACCCTGGCAGCCGAGGTCCGGGTCCAAATGGACTCCTACCAGCTCCACAAGGCGACAAGAGCCCTCGCCGACTTCGTCCTGGAAGACCTCTCCAGGTGGTACATCCAGTTGGTCCGGCCCAGGACCTGGATCGAGACCGACGACCCCGACAAGCTCGCGGCCTACGCAACCATCTATGAGGTGATGGTCACCTTAGCAAAGCTCCTGGCACCCTTCGCTCCCTTCAGCGCCGAGACGATCTACCAGAACCTGGTGAAGGGCTCCGATCCCGAGGCGCCGGAGTCGGTCCACATGTACGACTGGCACCAGCCGAGAAATGACCTCATCGACGAAAATCTCGAGAAGGAGATGGAGCTCGTGAGGGAGGTCGTGGAGGCGGTCTCCAACGCCCGCCAGAAGGGCGGACGAAAGCTGAGATGGCCGGTCTCTGAAGTCACAATCTCTCCCCAGAAAGAGATTCCAGACCTGGGAGACCTGATGGGCGTCCTAAAGAGCCAGACCAACTGCAAGATGGTTACCGTCATGAAGGTCGGCGAAAAGCCCGTTATGGAGATCGCCCTCAACCCCGTCCCCAAGACGATAGGTCCTGCCTTCAAGGGCGAGGCCCAGAAGGTGATTCAGGCCCTCAAGGAAGCAGACCCCGTTAAGGTCAACGAGGGGATCAAAGCAGGCGAGTGTATGGTAGGATCTTACGCCATCACCCGAGATATGGTCGAGTTCCTCGAGAAGATCCCCGAAAACCTGGTGGCAGCCGAATTCTCCTCGGGCACGGTATACGTAGACATAACGCTCACCGAAGACCTGAAGGCCGAAGGCTACGCGAGAGAGATCATCCGAAGGGTCCAGGACATGAGAAAGGAGATGGACCTTCGGGTCGAAGACAAAATCAAAGCTTTCGTCAGCGTTGAGGATGAGGCGGTATTGAAGCTCGTCGAGACGATGAAAGACCACATCGCAAGCGAAGTTCGGGCGAAACATCTTGAAATGGGATCGGCCCTGGATGTCGAGGGATCTCTCATCAAGGACTGGTCTGTGGAAGATGTGGAGATGACCATAGGCATCACTCGCGGATAATTAATATATAAGATGAGTTCCAGAGATGGGTCCATGGAAGAGCAATCGCCTCCACTGAAGGTCAAGGTGAAGGGCGTCTACGCCCTTCAGGCTGGAGGGGACCTTCTCGCTCCTGTGGTCATTTTGGAGGACGAGGATTCCAGGATGGTCCCGGTCTTCGTGGGTCTTTCGGAGGCGATCTCAATACACCAGGCCCTCTCAGGAGCGGTCTCTCCCAGGCCCACCACCCACGACCTTTTCGTATCCACCCTGGAGAGCCTCGATGCCAGGATCGCCCGTGTGCTTATAGACGACCTTGATGGCGGAGTCTACTACGCTCGTCTCTCGGTATCCATCGACTCCGTGGAGCGGGAAGTGGATGCAAGGCCGAGCGATTGCATGGCTTTGGCACTCCGCTCAGGAGCGCCCATCCACATTCAGGAGAAGGTCATTTTGGAATCATCCATGGACAGGAAGGACTTGGACGACCTGAAGGGCATAGAGGACTATCTTTAGCTCTTCGTTCATATCGGCGGTCCATCTCGGCATTTTTATTCTCCATCTAAAAAAGATGGGAAAACGTTTAATACCATTCGTCGACAAGAATTATGTATCCTCTCGAGTGGGGAGGAGTTGCAGTACAATTCGCAAAACCATGATGGGTTAGCACGTCCGGACTCGAAATACTGGCGAAGATGAACAATATCGCGACCTAGCGAGAAGGGGGTACATCTTGCCGAAAAATAAGGGAGAGGATCGTGTATGGCCGTATTTGAGGTAAGACCATGAGGCGTCATCTAACCATCTGTTTGACCTGCTTACTGCTGGTCTTGAGCTTGAGCTTCGTTCTATCCTTTTCATCTGTCCTGGCCCAGGGTTACGGCAATGACGAGAGCGTAATAAGGTGGCAATACCGTCCTGAAGAGCCGATAATCCAGATGGGTTTCGGGGGCGAGATACTTCCGACGGGTGCCCAGAACGCCACAAAGTCGATCAGGATCCCGGGGCTTGAAAATCGGATCATTCCGGGCGAACCGGTCGTGCCATTCAGAACTGCCAGGATACTGATCCCCCTCGGGGAAGAGATACAGGATGTTAAGGTGCTTCCAGGGGAAAAGAAAAATCTCGGCAAAATTCTGATCGAGCCTGGGCAAGACCCCCTGCCGATCAGCTTTTCAGGAAATTATACCTTCACACCCCTCAACGAGACCACCTACGGATCGATGGAACCTTACCCCAAAGACGTCTACTCTGTGATCGGAGTTCAGGAGAAGCAGGGCTATAAAATACTTTATATAAATCTCTATCCGATCATGTACATCCCCAAGACGAAGGACACCTACTACTTCGGCACCTTCGACCTGGAGGTGAAGACGGCTCCCGCAGAGACTCTTGATCGGGGGCTCTTCAGAGGATTGCCTGACGACAGTGTGCTGATAGAAAGAATGGTGGATAACCCCGGGGAGGTTGCTACCTACTCAGAAGATATTGTGCCGATGGGGTCCTCACCTCTCCTCGACGGAAATTACGATTACGTAATAATCACGAATCTGGCCCTTAAGAACGCGCCAGGTCCCTACAACTTCACCACCCTCGTCGACTGGAAGAACTCGAAGGGAGTTGCTGCAACCGTAGTCACCGTGGAGGACATATACGCCACATATCCAGGAGCAGACGACCAGCAGAAGATAAGGGGTTTCATAAAGGATGCATATCTCAATAACGGGATAACCTACGTCCTTCTGGGAGGCGACGCCGACGGCAGTCACTTGGGTGACGACAGCTGGGACAACATCGTGCCCGCAAGGGGCCTATGGGCCTGGGATTACGAGGCGAGCCCGCCGAACATCCCCTCAGACCTCTACTACGCCTGTCTCGATGGAAACTTTGACTACAACGGGAACGGCGTTTACGGCGAGCCCGAGGATGGTCCCGGAGGCGGCGAGGTGGATTTGATGGCAGAGGTTTACGTGGGTCGGGCTCCCATCGACTCTTATGCTGAGATGGCCAACTTCGTCAGAAAGACGATCGCCTACGAGTCCACCACCAGCGATCCGTACCTCAAGGAGATCTGGATGGTGGGCGAGTACCTCGGGTTTGGTGGCGACAGCGACTGGGGCGGAAACTCGATGGACGAGATCAAAGACGGATCGGGAGCCAGCGGATACGATACGAAGGGGTTTCCCGACGACTACCACAAGTCCACCCTCTATGGCCGCGACCGGGAATGGGATAAGATGGAGCTGATGGAGATCATCAACGGAAACATCCACACTATAAACCACCTTGGTCACGCCAACGTCGGAAGCGCCATGAAGATGAACATCGATGACGTCGGTCGTCTCAATAACGATAAGTATTTCTTCGGATACAGCCAGGGCTGCTATGCCGGCTCCTTCGACAATAGGGACCCCGATTCCATCTATTCGCCCAGCGACTGTGTTCTTGAGCATTTTGTGACAGAACCCCATGGTGCCTTCGCCTTCATAGGCAATTCCAGGTTCGGATGGGGCAGGAGGTCCAATACCGATGGACCGTCCCAGAGGTACGACCGGCAGTTTTGGGACGCGGTATTCGCAGAGGGGATCGAAAACATAGGCCGAGCGCTCCAGGACGCCAAAGAGGACAACATAGGGTCCGTCGACAGGACCAGTGACGGGAACGTGATGAGGTTCTGCTATTACGAGATCAACCTCCTCGGCGATCCCGAGACTTCTTTCCATCAGCCTTTCACGGCAGATCACAACATTGAGATCACTGAGATGGAGCTTCCAAGCTACACCAAGCCCGATAAGCCCGTACAGGCTAAGGTTATCGTCAAGAACAAAGGCCTTGAGGACGAGCAGAATGTGGCGGTTCAGCTCCTGGAGGGTGGGACCGTCGAGGACTCGGAAGCAATTGCCGATCTTCCCAGTGGCGCATCGGCTGAGGTGAGCTTATCCTGGTCCGAATCCGTCGAGGGAATGTACTCCCTGGAGGCGTACGCTGTGCCCACCGAAGGCGAGGAATACGCCGATGACAACCGCCAGGAGAGATCGATAGAGATCTTCAAGAACAGGAGCCTGATTCTGCTGGTCGATGACGACGAGGACGCAGACTACGAGACCTATTACGAAAAGGCATTGTCTGCTAACGGGTACGGCTACTTAAAGGTCGATGAGCCACCAAGCCAGAGCGAGCTGTTATCTTTCGATTGCGTGATATGGATCACGGGTCGGGACTTTACGACCGCCCTCACCAGAGAGGACCAGGCGAACCTGGCCGCTTATCTGGACGCCGGAGGAAGCCTCTTTTTGTCCGGCCAGGATCTCGGCTACAACATCCAGGACACCGACTTCTACAGTGATTACTTGCAGGTCGAGTACGTAAAGGACAGCACCGGCGTTTACACCCTTGAGGGCGTGTCAGGGGACCCCATATCCGACGGGATGACCGTTGGAATCTCTGGTGGCGACGGGGCAAACAGCCAGTATTGGCCGAGCGAAATTCTGCCCATTACCGCTTACGCCACTGAGATCTTCTACTACCAGAACGACGGGTGTGCTGCGGTGAGAGTCGATACTGGGACCTACAAGGTGGTTTACTTAGCCTTTGGGTTTGAGGCGATAAACAAGTCATCTGATCGCGATGAGATCATAAGACGGGTCGTATCGGAGCTGACCAGTCCCGCCGAAACCTTTGCCAGCTTATCCAAGACCGATGAAGTCGCGGCAAGTCAGGGAACCAGATTTGAAAGCCTGGATGGACCCATTCTGCCTGGAGATGTCGGAGGCCCCCTCGAGGGCGTGGACTTCTACGTCGATCTAACCTTTGAGGATATCAATCTGAAATTCGAGAAGTTGGATCCGAAATTCGAGGAGATAAATCCAGAGTTTGAGGATACCGGTCCCGAGTTCGAGGATATGGAACCGGGGTTCGGGGGCGTGAAGTGATATGGGGGAAAAATGGGGGGAGACCAAGATGAGATGGAAACTCTGTTCAGCTCTGATCTTGACGGCCGCGATATCGCTCGCTGTGGCTCAGGCGGCCACTATCACCGTCGGGCCTGAAGACTGCGACTACACCAGCATCCAGAAGGCCGTCGATGAGGCGAATCCGGGCGATAAGATCAGCGTGCAAAGCGGAACGTTTAGAGAAAATGTGGTAGTGGACAAGACTCTCATCATCCGCGGCACGGACTCCGGATCCGGCAAACCCGTTGTGGACGGAAAGGGCGTGGGGAGCGCGATAATTCTTTCTGCAGATCGAATCACCCTCGAGGGGTTCGTCGTCAAAAACTCCGGGTTTGGGAAGTCTGGAATTGAGATGAAGTCCGACAACAACTACATCAGAAACAACCTCGTAACCGAGAACAGATGGTACGGGATATCCCTTTCTGACTCGAACGACAATGTCATCACCGGCAACGTCGTCAGCAAAAACAAGTACGGGATCTGGCTTCCCGCGGGATCAGAGGGAAACAGAATTACCCAGAACGAGTTTGGGAATAACGCCAACGATAACGCCGTCGATGCTGGCGTCAACAAATGGGACAAAAACATCTACGACGACCTCGAAGAAGATGAGGACAGCTACAAGATCCCAGGCGGCTCAAACGTCGACGAGAACCCCAAAGCACCTGAGCCCGAATCGACAGATTCGGAGCCAAAATCCTCTACGATAACGGTGAAGATTACCATACCCACCCCCATAATCGGATCCTAGAACTAAAAAGGCGGGGTCATTTATCCTGGAAGGCCCCGTTCCCACTTACATCTGCTCAATTTCTCCGTTTCTCAAATCGAGCGGTTTTTGTCGGGCTGGCTTTTAAGAAAAACCCGACACACCTTTTTATAGTCCCCCTCACAAGAGAATCGACCCTGAGTTGGAGATGATGCACAGGATGCTTACTGTGACTTTTCTTGGAACGGCGGGCTCTCTTCCCACACCCGACAGAAGCCCTTCTGCAGTGCTGATCAACCGCGAGGGTGAGCTGGTTCTCTTCGACTGCGGTGAGGGTACCCAGCGGCAGATGATGCGGGCGAAGACCGGGATGATGGGTCTCGACTACATTTTCATAACCCACTTCCACGCTGACCACATCCTGGGGATACCGGGCCTCCTTGAGACTATGGCCTTCCAGGGGAGAAAAGACCCGATCACCATCGCAGGGCCCATCCGGACCGCCGAGGTGGTGGGCCTATTCGACCGGTTATGCTACTACTCCCGAAAGTTCCCCGTAAAGGCTCTGGAGCTTGAACCTGGCGACGTCGTGAGGATGGACGGGTACGAGGTCGAGGCCCTCAGGACCAAACACAGCGTCCCAAGCCTCGGGTACTGCCTCCGAGAAGATCCAAGGCCTGGGCGGTTCAATCGCGCCAGGGCGACGGAGCTTGGCGTCCCGCCTGGCCCCCTTTTTGGAAGGCTCCAGCGGGGCGAGACTTTGGAGATCGAGGGAAGGGTCGTCAGGCCCGAGGACGTGATGGGCCCCTCCAGGCCAGGAAGAAAGGTGGTCTACACTGGCGACTCCAGGCCCACGCTTGAGATAGAAAAGGCGAGCAGAGAGGCAGACCTTCTAATCCACGACGGATCTCTCAACGACGAGATGGCGGACTGGGCGGTGCAGACGATGCACAGCACCGCCGGCGAGGCGGCCGAGCTCGCCCGAAGGGCTGGAGCAAAAAGGCTCGCTTTGACCCACATCAGCTCAAGGTACTCCGACGACGTGAGCCCTCTTCTCGCCGACGCCCGCCGCCACTTTCAAGATGTCCTGGTGGCTGAGGACCTAATGAAAATCGATATCAAGCTGAGAGACGGCTGAAAAAAGGGTATGCTGGCTGCTAGCCATCAATCTTCCTGATTCTCGGCGGCCCGCCTCATCATCTTATCTCTCTCCTCTTCCATCGTCTTCCTCAGCTCCTCGGCCATCTCGTCGTCCCTGCCGACGAGGGCGTTCTCTAGAGAGACGGCCATGCTCTCCATGGCATACTGGACCCGGCCCATGTCCATCTTTCTGCTCTCCGACCTGATCCCGGCCTCGAGGAGATGGTCGATCTGGTCCTGAGGAAGTCCGAGCGCCTGGCCAGCGCTGACGGCTCGCTCGTACATCTCCATGGAGACGTAGTACTCAAGCCCCTCTTTGTAGAGGCTCTTTGACTCCTCATCTCTTCCGGCCTTCTTGGCGATCATGGCCGCCCAGAGGTAGTCGCCATCATCGACGGCTATCTTTACCGCCCTCTCAATCCGGCCCGAATCTTTCGCCAGGGCGATGGCAAGTTCAGTCTCGCCAGCGCCGATCAATAGATCTATCCCTGGGTCGACCAGGTCCTCCGGGAGGTCCCTCAGGTTTTCGGTCAGGTAGAGAACTTGATATTCTCTACTCATCTTCCAGAAATCCTCGCTTGATATCTCGGTCAAAGTCATCACCGAATTCTCGTCAATTGATCAGATCAGAGATCTCCGATAAGTCTATCCTTGCGGTGTTGTCGACGGTCAGGGGGGTGATGGAGATTTTGCCGTCCTGGTAGACTGCCCGAACGTCGGTTCCCTCCTTATCGGTGCAGACAAGATCGCCATCTATCCAGTAGTATGGCCTGCCTCGGGGGTCGGCTCGCTCCTGGACCGCGGTCTTGAATATCTTTCTTGCAA
>DUKF01000068.1 GCA_013329455.1 Methanotrichaceae archaeon
CCCCGAAGCTTTCTCAGGAGGATGGCGAAGTCCCGATACCTGATTCGCCTCCGGCTTGCGACCAGCAACACTTTGCCCTCGCCGTCTGCCTTTCTCTCAAGAAAGTCAAACTCCCTTCCCGCCATCCTTTTTATGAAGAGGGCCGCAGCCTTCGCCTCGTCCTCGGGGTGAAAGAGGATCTTCGCCCTGGGCAAGTCGCCCGTCTCGCCCTCGACCGGGAGGGGTTCCACCTGCTCGTAGCCCTGGGCGCTGGGCCGGTCACCCCCCTCTTCATCCCCATCGAAGATCCCAGGGAAAAAACGGTTGCAGAAGGAGAGAACCCCCGGATGGGACCTGTAGTTCGTGTCGAGCTCTTGGACCATCCCTGAGCGGGATTCGACCTCCCATCTCGCCTCGGAGAAGACCTCCACCTCGGCCCCCCTGAACCGGTATATCGACTGCTTGGCATCGCCGACATAGACGACGTTCGTCTCGGGCCCCCGGAGCAGGTCGATGATCTCCTTCTGGAGAAAGTCGGTGTCCTGGAACTCGTCGACGATCACGAATCTGAACTGGTCCTGGAGCCGACTTCTCAGGGTCGGGCGGGATCTGAGGACCTCCCGGAGGGTCAGAAGCACTCCTGCGAAGTCGGTCAGGTTCTCACGGTCCATATCTCGAAGGTAGGCTTCGTGAACCCGTCTGAAGAGGGCGAGGAAGGCCCGGTTCGCCTCGGCGAGATCCCCGGCCATCTCTGAATCATGGTGGAGGGAAAGTTCCCCTTCGACGACGTCGACAGGCCTTGAAGCGAGAATCTTCGCCCTCTCCTGTTCCATCCCATGAGTGAGGGCCTCGACTAGCTGGTCGAGACGAACAACCCTCAGGAGCGGCTCGACCAGNNTCCCTCGCTATCCCAGATCGTCCGAAGAGCCGCCCTCTTCAGAAGGGGCCGAGAGCCCGATCCACTGGCCATCCCGAACCCAGGATCGACGCCAGCGAAGGGCCCAATCTCCGAGAGGATCCGGCCGGCGAAGGAGTCGATCGTCCCGATCCAGGCGAAGGGCATCGAATAAAGCAGATTCGTCCAGCGGGGGTCCTTTCCGGCCCTCTCTCTGATCATCTCGACGATCCTCTCTTTCATCTCTCCTGCGGCCTTCCTGGTGAAGGTTATCGCCGCCACATTTCCGACGTTGATATCCTCTCCAGACTCAAACGCCCTCTCGAAGATCTCGATGTACCTTTTTGATATGGTGAAAGTCTTTCCGGTTCCCGCGCTCGCCGATATGAAGAGGTCGCCATCTTTTGATCCCTTCAATTCGATCCCCCCTCGCCGGTCATCATGCAGGGCCCGATCTTGAAGGGACAAAAGTAACAACTGACCTTGGACCCCTCCAATAGATCGGACCTATGAAACTGCCTCGTCTCGAATATACTGTCGAGCATATCCAGAAGCTCCAGGTCCACGTCGGAGAAGTCGGGCTCGCACTTCGGCCTCGACCTCTGCTGGACCATCCTTTTCTCGCTCGGATGAACCACCAGCACCTTCGAGATCCCCGGCTTTCTGATCCTCCTGAAAAAAGCCCTCATCGATTTCAAAGATGCCGGGATTTCGGGGTGTTCGAGGGCCAGGAGGACAAGGGTGTAAAGCCGCAGCTGCTCCCACTCGGCGTTCGAGTCGGAGGACTTGTAGTCCGAGACGACCAGATCGAGATTGCCCTTCTTCAGTTGGACTGCAAGGTCGATCCGGTCTATCCTGCCCCTTAATACGAGGTCGGCGTATTTCTCGCCGGAGAGCGGCAGCATCCTCTTCATCTGGCAAAGCTCGATGCTGAAAGGAAGCTCCGTGAGGACGCGGGCGCCGATGCATGCTTTGATCGGGTCTGACGCCTCGAAGTTCAGATAACCGATGATGTCGGAGGCGATGGCTCTGACCATGCTCCGCCTGACCGCATCCCTCGCCCTGATCTTCTGGTCGGCGACAAACCTCGCCACCATCTTCTCCACCTCCTCTTCGACCGAATCCTTCATCGCAAATTCCGATGGGGATCGCCCATCTTTCTGGGCCTCGTCGTAGAGAGACTTGAGGACGCCGTGGTAGGCAAGTCCCCTCTCCAGGGGCGAGAGGTCGAAGCTCTCAGCATCCGGCTCCTCTATCCCCATGACGCGATTGAGGAAGAAGTTGAAGGGGCAGCTTTTGAAGTCCCGAACCTTGGAGTAGCTGAAGTTTTGACCCACCAGGCTTCGACATATCTCGGGGTCCTCGATCTTGCAGCTGAACCGGGATTCATCCGTCCACAAGTCGAGGGGCTCGACGATCTGATGAAACTCCTCGGGAACCTCCAGGCGTCCACCTCTCGCAAGGAATAGGCCATACTGCGCCTTCAGCTCTTTTGTGCTCATCGGGGTCGGCGGCTTCAGCGGTGCAGGCTCAACCTCATCTTTTCCCTCTTTTGTCACAGGGTTGAGTCCTGCCATCCTGTAAAGCCAGAGGGAGGGGACGAGAGGTTCCCCCTCTCTGGAAGCCTTTGGGTACGAGATCACGACGCGGGAGGATGTGCATAAAGCTCCCCGAAGGCGGGCCCTCTCTTCCCTGGCTCTCTTCTGGTAGAATTCGTTCAGCTTGTAGAGGGGGTTTGCCGCTCGCTCCGGGAACAGACCGTCGTTGAATCCCGCCACGAACTTGACCTTTCTATATCTGTGCTGGGCAAGGGCCGGGGATAGGATCTCGACGACATCGGATTTTGAGGAGACTGACCTTCTAGCCTCCATGGAAAGGGGGGTTTGTAGGAGGGCGAGGAATCTGTCCAGTTTGAGGTCCCTTCTTCCCAGCTCCTCCATCACCAAAACCTGCCTCAGCAAGACCTCCCAGAACCTTCGGAGGGCGAACTTCTCGTCTTCAAGACCGGTAAGCTTCGACAACCTCGTCTCCCACAGATCGATCCAGCGCCGAAACTCGCCTTCCCATTCCTCAAGCCCGCCATGCCTATTCGCATGCTCCACCCCTTCGAGTGCCTCGAATAGCTCTTCAGACCGGCTCATCAGCTCCTGGCAGAGTTCGGCCTCCCGGTCCAGGGCCTCGATCTCGATGTCCAAAATGGTCTCGTCCCTTGATAGGAGGATTCGCTTATTTCGCAAGGAAGAAAGGTGCTCATCAAGCCTCGTCCCCCACCTTCGCCGCGCGGCCAATAGGTCGCTTTTGGGCGAAAGCAAGAGGAGGCCTGCCGAGGCTGCAAGTCTCTCAAGCTTTCGGGAAGACGCCACCAAGTCCCCGCCGAAGCCGTGGTCGAGGAGTGAGAGAATCAATTCTGGTGGGTAACCCGACGTTGCTGCCCTGAAGGGGAGGAGAAGGAGCTGGACGACTTTGCTCTCAAGGAGGCTCTCTTCGCCCTCCAACCTCGCCGGAACCCCCCGATCCTCGAGAGCCCCGAGAAACTCGCGCCCCCTCATGCCGGGGTTTTTGACCACGATCGATATATCTCCTGGCCCGATGCCCTCCTCGACGATCAGCCTCTTCGCCTCCCGGCAGATATCGAGGACCTCTGTCTCCGGGTCCAGATGGCTGACGACGGATACTAGATCGCTCAGGTCCGATCCGGGGCTGGGCTGACCGTCCATAAGAAAGGAGTCGAGGCCTTTAGAGAGCGGCTCGTTTTCGGGCCGACATTCCAGATAATCGGCCACGATCCCCTTATCCTCCAGGAACGTCAAAAACTCCTCCAAGCCTCTCGGGTCCCAGAGGGCGGGATCGAGGGTCAAGACGCATTCTTGGAAGAGAGGCAAAAGCCGGGATAGGAAGACCATCTCGGCCTCGTTGAGGTTGGCGAGGCCGTCGGCGAAAAGTCGGGTCCCATACCTATCCTGGACGTAGCTGTTCACCTCATCCGGCTCGAATTTCAGATACGCGTCAGAGAGGTCGAAGAGCCCATTTTCGAAGGCCCCGTCGACTTCCTTCTTCACCCTTGCCGCCAGGTCGAAAGCCTCTCTCTCGGGGCCGAGGATCTTTGAAGTCTCGGCCTCGCCCCTCATCAACAGATCCCAGACCGCTTCTGCAGCGTGGTGGGCGAGGGTTGCTGAGCCCCTGAGGGGTGCGAAGACCCCCAGGTCCTCGTCCCCGAGGTCTTGGAGAGATTCAGCCACCAGAAGGTTCAGCACCCCACGGCTGAGAAAAACCTGCTCAGGGTGAGCGAACCTGTGGAGGTCTCCTGCCAGCTTTTCGAGGGTGAGGAAGTTTCCGCTGGGAATCGCTCCATTCACGGCCTGGGCGAACCTCTCGCCAAAGTTGGCCGCAAGCTCAGCGGAGGGGCCGACAAACGTGTAGGAGAGGGGCCCCTCCTCGTGGGCCAGCATCATCTCTGACATCAGCCTTTCCGTCTTTCCCGAGAGGGCCGGGCCACGCAGGACTTGAAGCTTCAAATCTCTGATCCTCCATTCTTCAACCAGACTCTGGTGAGCTTTCTATTTCCGGTTTGCTGATCTTGAGACGAAGATCGCGAGATCTGGATTTAGTGGCTTGTAGAATTTTGCAGTTCCAGGGAATGTGAGAATCGATTGGAAGATATGAGATCGACGGAGAAAGGGCTTTTTACTTCCGCGATCGTGGGGACTTGAGATGACCTGCCCCGAAGATAGAGAGCGAGCTGCTGCCACCATCGATCCCCGATCCCTGGAAAAAGCCAAGAGGGCGATCACGGTCGGCTGCGGCGAATCTCTTAAGAGGCTGGACCGGCTCGAAGAGGGACTGAAGAATGTCCGAACAGATCGAGACGCGAGCAGGTTTTCC
>DUKF01000214.1 GCA_013329455.1 Methanotrichaceae archaeon
AGCGGGGTGCGCTGTTTGACTAAATATTTCACCACTAAACAAGTTGTTTCAAGAGGCGATATATTGTTTAGTTCATATAAATTAATAATTATGGCATTTTGTCTTTTGATGTGTGGTGGTTCCGATGCAATTGACATGCATTTTTCGGCGAGCGGTGGTGGCGGAAGTTACGTGAGCATTTGGGATCATTACGATGTCGATGACAGTTGCGAGGTCAACGGAAAATCCTCAGCTGGTTTTGATAACGGTGTGAGCATGTCTGATACCAGGAGTGTTTCAGGCCCAGGTGATATTGACGTATTTCAGAGGTATAGCGGCAGTGACGGTTACATTGGCTGGAATGGGGTTTATATCCAAGATGGGTCTGAAACGGTGATTAACAGCAACGCATACGTAACTCCAGAAACTCTGACTGTTGGTCAGGACGTATCATCTTTCGATGCCGAAGTAAGCGAAATCACTTTTGGCGGTGAATCGGGGGGGCTGAAAAACGCTAATCAAAGATTAGTATCCCTGTTTGGGTCAATGGATTCAAGACAAATAATTGGAATTAATGACCATGTTTATGTCTTTCAAGATTCGAATATAGATGCTGAATATGGCTCTGTTTACTCACTCGCTACCGATTCTGATGGGAAGAGGGCTGGCTCAGACGCTTCGGTAGATCGAGGCACTTTAAATTCAATTCTAGTCTCTGAAGCCGGTAACAGTGTTATAGCATCCCAGAAAACGAACATAGAAGATGCCGAATACGGATATGTTCACTCATTTGCTAGTGATTCTGATGGGACAAGTGCCGGTTCACAGGCATCAATTGATCAGGGCACCTTGAGTTCCGTTCAAGTCTCTGAAGCAGATGACAGCGTTAAGACATTTCAGAACACAAACATCGAAGATGCTGAATACGGTTTCGTTCACTCATTTGCTAGTGATTCTGATGGGACAAGTGCCAGTTCACAGGCATCAGTCGATCAGGGCACCTTGAGTTCCGTGCAGATCTCTGAAGCAGATAATAGCGTTAAGACATTTCAGAACACGAACATCGAAGATGCTGAATACGGTTTTGTTCACTCATTTGCTAGTGACTCTGATGGGACGAGTGCCAGCTCCCATGCCTCAGTGGATCAAGGCACTTTAAGTTCCATTCTGGTATCAGAAGCTGGTAACAGCGCTAGAGCATTTCAGAATACAAACATAGTTGATGCTGAATATGGAATCGCACAATCACATGCAAGTGACGTTGATGGGATCCGAGTTCTTGTAAGCACAAACATAGTTAACGGAAAGAAATTGAGCACCACGCAGACAGTTGAGTCTGATGACGGCTTAAGATCACGGCAGAGTACTGTGATAGAAGATGCAGAAGAAGGTGAATCTGGTTCATGGGCCATGGATGCCGGGACAGACAATTACGTAGGTATAGGTGTTCGGGTTTACGATGGATCACTCAGCGCAACAAATCTTAAATCTGAAAATCATGACGGGATTCTTTCGACTTCTGGTGAGACAAGTCTCGACACCGGTGACTGGGGGTACACTTGGGCAGATGCTTGGATCGGACGATGGGAGGATCCTGACTGCAAGGTCGTTCAATTGTACAGCCAGGTTAGCAAAGGATCCATCAACACAAGGAACTTGAAATCGGAACTGAATCTGGGGAAAAATGTGTTAAAAGCGTCGGGTGAAGTTGATCTTGTCACAGCGGATGAAGGGTTTGCTTCCGATTCTGCATGGTATGGACACGATAGCAGTGTTGGGGTACGGTGCCATGTTTCAGATGGCACATTCAGCGCGGACTTGCGGTCTGAAGAGGACGCCGACAGAAAAGTCCTAACGGCGTCTGGAGAAGCATATATCACACCACTAGGATTGGGTGGACATGGGTATGCTGTAGCAGGTACGTCCAACATTTGGGTGGACGAAAATGTCAACTATGGTGAGACGCTCCATGCGGCAATGAACTCTGAAATGAGCGAAAGTGGAGAATCTGCCCGCGTAGATGTATTATGATACCTGAAATTATCTTGATGGTTCATAATTCGTTATGATGAGTGAGCCATCTCACCCTACTTTTTAATCCTCCTTCGTCTTTTTCCCCTTCTCCCGCTCGTACTCCTCCTTTACCGCCTCGATAATCTCGTCGTAGGCCTCCACCACCAGCGTCCCGACTTAGTAGCATTCCTTGCATTGATAGACCTTGCCGACGTAGCCCCTATGAAGAGTATCCGCGCTTGACCGCTGAAATGAAGACGGTGTTATCGAGAAGATACCTTGAACTTTTGACGGGCAAGCTGGTTGCTCTCCTCTTCGATCTCTCTTTCGAGTTTGTCAAGGTCGACTGACTTGGCTTTTTCTATCGCATCTTCCAGCAGCGCCCGCAGGTTGATCTTCTTGGGGGCGATCGTATCCTCGCCAAGCTCCTCGACTATAAACTCATCTCCCATTTAACCCATAATTATCTACGCTTCAAAACCGGCAGATGATCGGTCTACGAGGTCTCAATAGAAAAATGAGGATCTGCCCGGAATCAGAATAGGGGCGTTCTAGCCCTCTGCCTCCTCCTCTTTCCCCTTCTCCCGCTCGTACTCCTCTTTTATCGCCTTGATCATATCGTCAGTGGCCTCCACCACCAGCGCCCCGACGTAGTTGCAGTCCTTGCAGTGGTAGACCTTGCCGACGAAGCCCCCTGTCTCGTAGTAAAGCTCGGAGCTTCCGCAGACCGGACAGACCTCGACCATCTTCTCCTTCGTCATTTTCTCCGACGTGGTTTTCTCCCCCATTGATTTTGATCAGCGCGAATTAGCAGGCAGGCGGCTGGTGACCGGCCGAACCGAACGGATCGACTGCCGCACTATTTTATAGTCATCTTGGCTATATTAAACTTTGGACTCCTCCTCTTGGTTTCGGCCGCCAAAGGGGTTTGCGCCACCTGGCGAACCCGGACCAGGCGAGCCCGCTCGCAAATTTTATATAAGCTGCGCGGCCTTGTTCATCGAAGTACAAGATCGTACATCGATACCCTTTGGTGATCTAAAATGACTTTCAAAACTCTGATGGTCGAGTCCTCCCTATGCACCGGATGCAGGAGCTGCGAGATGGCATGCTCCCTCAGCCACGAGGGAAAGTGCAGCCCCACCCTCTCTCGGGTCCGGGTGATCAAGTTCGACTCCGAGGGAAGGAACGTCCCCTCGATCTGCGCCCAGTGCACAAGGCCCGAGTGCCTCTCGGCCTGCGCCGAAGGCGCGATCCATCTGGACGCTGCGACCGGGGCAGTTCTGATCGACGAAGCCCTATGCACCGGGTGCAGGTCGTGCATCTTGGCCTGCCCCCACTCCCAGATCGGCTTTCACCCCGAGAAGAAGCTCGCCTTCAAGTGCGACCTGTGCGGGGGCGATCCCCAGTGCGCACGGTTCTGCCCGACTGGAGCGCTGGTCTATGTCGGCGTCGACCAGTTTTTGATGGCCAGGAGAAGAGCCCTTCTGAAAACTCCGAGCGAGGCGGTCTGATTTCTCGGATGAGGAAGAGGAGGACGATGACAATGACGATGGTCAAAGGATGGACAGGAAAGAGGCTCCGCGTGGATCTGACTTCAGGCTTGACGAAAGTCGAGGAGATCGACCGAACCCACCGGAAGAGGTGGCTCGGAGGTCGGGGCTTCAACTCCGAGCTCCTCTATAAAGAGGTCGGACCCGATGTCGACCCCTTGGGCCCCGATAGCCGCCTCATATTCGGGGTCGGGCCGCTGACAGGAACGTTCGCTCCGGCAAGCTCCAGGACGACGATCACAGCAAAGTCGCCTCTCGGCACCCCCGAGGGCTTCGGCGACTCGAACATGGGCGGCCACTTCGGCCCGGAACTGAAGTTTGCAGGCTACGACCAGCTCGTGATCCAGGGGAAGTCAAAGGGGCCGGTCTACCTCTCGATCCGGGACGATGAGGTCGAGATCAAGGACGCCACCCACCTCTGGGGCAGGAAGGTCTCTGAGACCGACGCCATCATCAAAGAGGAGCTAGGCGACGAGGAGGTTCACGTCGCCGCAATCGGGCCTGCCGGGGAGAATCTGGTCAGATACGGCTGCATAATAAACGACGTATCGAGGGCTGCGGCAAGGTCAGGTATGGGGGCGGTCATGGGCTCAAAGAACCTCAAGGCTGTCGCCGTCCGAGGGACAGGAGCTGTCGAGATCGAGAACCCCGAGGAGTTCTACGAGATCTGCGCTGAGACGAGAGACCGGCTGAAACAGGACGCCGTCGCTCAGCTCCTCCACGACCAGGGCTCGCTCCTCCTCACCATGCCCGCAAACTACGAGCATGGCTGGTTCTGCTGGAGAAACTTCCAGCGGGGTAACCACCCCAAGGCTCACCTTCTGAGCGGCGAGCGCCACCGCGACCAGTTCCTTGCTCACAAAGAGGGGTGCTTCGCTTGTCCTATCTCCTGTGGCAGGTTCAGCAGAATCACCGAGGGGAAGTACGCCGGCGAGACGACCGGTGGCCCCGAGTACGAGACCCTGACGGCGATCGGGCCGAGGATAGGCCTCCTCGACATGAACAGCGTCATCCACAACAACAAGCTCGTCAACGAGCTTGGGATGGACTCCTGCTCCTGCGGCGGAGCCATCGCCTGGGCGATGGAGTGCTGGGAGAACGGGCTCATCAGCGAGAAGGAGACCGGTGGCCTCGCCCTCGAATGGGGCGACGCGGACCTGATCGAGTCTTTGATAACGATGATCGCAAGCCGGGAGGGCTTCGGCGACCTCCTCGCTGAGGGGTCATTCAGAGCATCCCAGATCCTCGGCAGGGGCGAGGAGTATTCAATCTCGGTCAAGGGCCACGACATGTCCCAGGACGACCCGAGGGGCCTGGGCTTTGCCTTCGGGATCGGATTTGCGACCGGAAGGCGAGGCGGCGACCACCTCCAGGGCCTTCCGTGCCTCGAGCTGACCGGGGCCTTCTACCCGGGGCTCGTCGAGAAGATCCTTGGGACGAGCGAGGCCGAAGAGCGGCTCTCGACGGTCAAAAAGCCCGAGATGGAGCGGTACCAGGAAGATCTCAAGGCCCTCGGTGACTCCCTCACCCAGTGCGCCTTCACCCACACCTGGTCTTTTGCCGTCCAGCTAGAGGACATGGTCCGCCTATTGAATGCTGCGACCGGAGTTGATTACAGCCCCGAGGAGCTTCTGAAGGTCGGAGGCAGGATCGTCCACCTGGAGAGGGCCTTTTGGAACCGGCTCCTCGTCGGGAAGAACGAGGATAAAAACCCCAAACGCTTCACAGAGGAGCCGATGCCCGACGGCCCGAACAAAGGCACAGTCTTCCCCGAGAGCGAGCTGATCCCCCGCTACTACGAGGTCAGGGGCTGGGACGCAGAAACGGGATTTCCGCTGCCCGATGTCTTGGAGGATTACGGCCTTGCCGAGGTGGCAGAGGAGCTAGCCCCCTACAGAAAACGCTACCATGAGAAGATGGCGAAGACGGATAAGGCTGTGAAGGCAAAACCTGCCGTGGAGTCTGCCTAGATGATTTATAGATTCGTCCTTTTAGGGACCGGGAGGGCAAAGTTCTGCAGATAACAGCTCGATACTACGGCTTCTTCTCGAAGGTGACGGGGAAGATCTCGGAGGTCCTGGACATGGCCGAGGACGTGACCGTAAGAACGCTGATCGACGAGCTGGCCGAGGGTTACGGCTACAGGTTCGAGCAGCTCTGCTTCATTCGGCCCCTCTACAGCGACCGGGATTACGCAAACCTCTGCCTCAACACCCTCGACCTGAACATCGTAAAGAAGTTTCCCAAAGGACTCGACACCCGCCTCAAAGAGGGCGATGTCGTCTCCTTTGGTGTCATGGGCGGTGCCGCCTGAACCTGACCGGAGAAGCGTGACGAGCATGTCAGAGCGCGATGTGGCGGGATGGACCAGATGGTCGAGGCAGATGGCTATCCCCGGTTTTGGTGCCAAGGCCCAGAAAAAGCTGAAGCATAGCAGGGTCGTCGTCCTGGGTGTCGGCGGGGTCGGGGGCGCAGCCGCCCTCTACCTCGCTGCCGCCGGGGTTGGAAGCCTCGTCCTCGTGGACCGGGACGAGGTGGAGTTGACCAACCTCAACCGCCAGGTTCTCTTCAGCACTATCGATCTCGGGCGGCCAAAAGCCGAGGCCGGTGCCAAAAGGCTCCGGTCCCTCGACCCGGAGCTTGAGGTGGAGGCGGTGGTGTTGGACGCCGAAGAGGACGACCTAGTTCTTCTGATCGAGGGCGCCGATTTCGTCCTGAACTGCTTTGACGAAAACATCGACCGCCTCGCCGCCAACAGGGTCTGCATTAGCCTTGCAGTTCCCGCATCTTACGGCTTCGCCCAGGACTTCAGCGGCGAGGTCTTTACGGTCCTTCCCCAACTAAGCGCATGTCTCGCCTGCGCCCTGGACGAGACTTTTCCCGAGCCCGAGGTGACTCCGGTCGTCGGCGTTGCCACAGGCATTATCGGGGTTGCGATGGCTGCGGCCGCGTTGAGGTCTCTGACCGGGATCGGAGACGTGAATGCAGGCCAGAGGTTGATTTACGATCTCGCCTTCTCTGAGCTGATCAGGATACCGGTTCCCCGAAATCCGAGATGCCCGGTCTGCGGGAGATGAACGATTCGAAAAATAAGAAGATGCCCGATTTCAGATTTTGCAGGCTTGAAAAAAAAATTGGCGGGGACTGTACCGCCTATTTCGATGCGCCTTCGCGCAACCACGCCCAAGCATCTTCGAGCTGGGACTCGTCGAAGTACTTCGTCCCCTTTAGGAAGAGCTTGGCAAGCTTCGCCATCCAATCTTCCCACTGTTTGTTTCCGACGATGGCTACCATCTCCATATTCTTTCCGTACTTTCTCCAGTACTCGTAGTCATCCCAGATCGCCTTCGGTTCCCATCCGTGGAAATCCTCCAGGTGCCAGAGCAACCTGATCTTCCCATACTTTTCGATGGTCTTTTCAAACTCTGGCTCCATGGCCTTGTAATCGAAGTCCGTCAGTTTTCCGGTCATCTGAAAGCCGACTACGTTTCCCGAACTCTCTTTCAGTTTCTCAAGCATATATATCGCCTCAAAAATCACGTCTCTAAAGAACTCTCAGCTTTGTTCATGATCGGCTATCTCCGGATGAGCGGACGTGTCGAAGGACGTCCACGTTCTTGAGGAACTCCTCAAACTCCTCGGCGCTCATCTCGTCGCCAGAGACCCCGTAGATCGAATCTATCCTGCAGGTCGTAACGTCGTCCACGGCGAAGAGGACGAAGTAGACGTTCGGCAGGTCGGTGCCGTCGCCATTGTCCCCTATCACCTTGTACATCGGCGTCTTCATCGGATTGATCCAGCCCACGGTCACGTTCTTGACGACGGAGATCGATAGGTTATCGACCTCTCCGCCGAGGCCGAAGGGCGTGGTGTTGAGCCCGTCCTTGGGGGGCTGAGGGTACGTGTCAAGCTGTATCTCCACGTACGATTCCAGGGTCAAAAGGTCGTAAGGCACGTCCTTCACATCTTCGGAGGCCGACCCTATCGAGAAGATCTGGCGGGAGAAGTTCATCGCCGAGGCGACGTCGTCCGGCCACTGTGACCCTCTGACGACCAGGGGGTAGGTCAGGCTTCCCGTTTCGATCTCCTGGGAGTCGTTCATGACGAGGTCCACGTTCAGGGCTATCGAGTAGTCATCTGCTTCGATCGTCACGAGATCTGCGAGCGCGGGGCCGACCGCCGCCAGCGCCGCCATCAGCATCAACAAACTCTTCGTGCTCAATTCATCACCTTCTGATCGAAAATCCATCCCTTTCATGGGATGAGGTCCACTCCTGGGCTCACAGAAGTTCTGACGTCTCGGGTACCGCAGGGCGTCCAGTTGGACTTAACGTCGATGAAGACGACGTTGCTCGGGACCCCGTCGATGGTGAAGATCGCCATCTGCAATCCCGGCGCGTTGGCGTTTAGGATGATCTGCTTGTACCCCTCAGAGGCAACTCCCAGCTGGCGCTGCCTGGCGTTTCCGCTGAAGTCCATAATGTAGAGGCTGACCGACCCGTTCCTCGGAAGGTACATCACCTCGCTCATCCAGGCACCGAGAGGACAGACCGCGTTCCAGGACCATCCCGAAGAGGTCTTTATCCAGAGGGCTGGCGAGGTTTCGGGAAAATTGCCCTCGAAGTTGCGCCAGGAGATGAAGTTCCCCAAGACGTAAACCCTGCTTGGAGGCGTCGACTTCGCGTCGTATTCAAGAATCGTTTCCTGCTCGGAGGCAGGCGGTGCATCGCAGGTGTATGTGGCTATAGGCGCCTGGGGCTTGGGGGCCGGAGGCACGGGTGTTGGCGTTGGCGTTGGAGTCGGCTGGGGTTTGGGCTTGGGCTCGTACTTGCACTGTCCTCTGTAGAAGGCCCACTCTTCGCAGGAAGACCCGTCAGGGAAGATGCAGTATCCGACCTCTCCACCGGTCGCTGGATCTGTTCTGATCTCGAGGTTGTAGCCCTGAGCCTTGCAGTAGACAGAGGCCGGGTTTGGCAAGCCTATCGGCTTCTTTGGCTC
>DUKF01000255.1:0-5280 GCA_013329455.1 Methanotrichaceae archaeon
CTGTCAGTTTACCTGAGGGAAAAGATCCAGAACGGCGAGGTGGAGTGGAAGCGGGCCCTCAACGACTTAAATGTGACCTTCCACGACCCCTGCCACTCGGGAAGGCACCTGATGCACGTCAACGGGAGGGATTGGGCTTTCGAGGCACCCAGAGATGTTTACAACTCGATACCCGGTCTGAACTACAAGGAGATGACCCGCTCCCGGGAGCTCCAGAGGTGTTGCGGAGCCGGAGGCGGCGTCAAGGCTGGACAGCCCGATCTGGCACTGGGTTGCGCCATGGCGAGGGTCGGAGATGGCCTGGCGGTGGACGCGGACGTGATATCCAGCACCTGCCCCTTCTGCAGACGTAACATCATGGACGGCAGAAACGAGTTGAAGTCGGATGTCAAGGTGGCAGACCAGGTCGAGCTGATGGCCGCTGCCATGGGCCTCGACGTGACCATCCCGGACAACCCCTACATGGAATACCAGGAGCAGGACGAGATTCTCTGCAAGGGCGAGGTCTGCCAGCTGGAGGAAGTTGCCGAGACAAAAACAGAGGACGTGGATGCCTATTAAAGCAGGCATCATCTCTTTTTATTATTTGCACTAGTTAGAATTCTTTTTTTTTTGGTGACGAAAACCACATAGTCAACTTTGATTTTATCGAATACCCAAAAGCTTGCTACGGCACCGCGCAGTTTGAATTAAAAATATTTGATAAAAGATTTCTGGACCTTTTTAGTCCAGCACCTGTTCCATCTTAACTGTTACAACGCTTCCGAGCGCGATGGGCACGGATTCTCTGATGTCATCAGGGATGGTGATGCGCCCTTCCTCGTCCACCTGGCTGGAAAAATCGAACTTTTCTACGTACTCTTCTATCCTCTCTATCGGCTTGTTTTCCGAGTCCAGCACATGTCTGAGCCTGATAGAAACCACGTTACCAGAGCTGATCCCAGCAGAGCTTCTGATAAGTTCTGGGATGGTTATCCGCCCTTCTGCATCTACTTTGTCGAGGAACTGGTATTTATAAACAGCTTGCTTCTTCTCTTCCCTCAATACGTGTTCTACGCTGGCAGATATTGTGAACCCCGAAGAAACGCCGGAAGATTTCCTTATCATCTCGGGAATTCTGACAAAGGCCTCTTCGTCGACCTGATCTGTAAATTCAAAATTTTCCGGCATTTTTGGGTGCATTTCGACGGGCATCTTCTCTTTGTCCATAATGGGCTTCATCTTAATGGTGACTATGCTGTCTGTAAAAGCTCCGGAAGCCTTCTGTACATCACCCGGTATTCTGATCCGGCCTTCCCCGTCGACTTCAGCCTCAAATTCAAACTTCTCTGCTTCGCTCATAATTATACTTAAATGGCTGATGTGTATTTAAAATTTGCATTTCACAGAATCTGTGCGGCATCTCCAAACTACAAGTTCCCAATCGAGCTTGCGAAGTCGAACCAGATCGGAGATCTTGGATTGTATAACTTTGTCGAAGCTTAGCCGATCGCGACGGCTGTGATCTTTGAGGCGGTGAGATCACATAACGGGTCTAGCGTAGATCGTGTCCCTGGTGTAGCTTATGACCTGGATCTCTCTTTTCTTCGTCGCTTCCTCGACCGCAGGCGCCATCGTCTCCTCCTCGAAGTCTGAAAGTTTTCCAGAGACGATGGGAACGAAGGAGAAGGGCTCGGCAAGGGCTGGCTCGTAGAGGGACGTGTTCGGGCTCGTCAACGAGGCCGAGAACTTGCCCTTCCAGCCGGACCCGGTCTCATCCGAGCAGACGAAGGTCCCCGCTAGATCGCCCGAATCATTGGACATGCCGGCAATCCTCGCGATCGTTAGGGGATGCTGTATCAAAAGTACCTCCATATCGAGGCTGCCCTCTTCAAAATGGCCCGTCACCATCCCGTTCCAGGGATCGGGGGTCTCGCCGGTGCAGGCTCCAGAGAGGGCCGACCCCGCCTGAAAGAGGGCCACCGTGA
This sequence comes from Methanotrichaceae archaeon, assembly GCA_013329455.1. GTDB lineage: Archaea > Halobacteriota > Methanosarcinia > Methanotrichales > Methanotrichaceae > Methanocrinis > Methanocrinis sp9297u. The sequence continues at coordinate 1,968 of DUKF01000255.1, forward strand.
ACTCCTCTAGGGGTAGGGGATCGCCGGAAATCTGATCTTGCTCGCATCGGAATGTCCAAAGTCCCGTCAGGTCTGGATCGGCTTCGGCGATGCTGATGCTGGTGATCAATATCAAAGATGCCAGAACTGCATGGATCAAGAGAGAATTTCTGATCATTTGTCTTCACATGTTGGACCCGGATTTATTAAAAACTATCCTGGGCAACGGAAAGGGTAAATTGAGAAAGGCGAAACTGGAATAGAGGTTCGCATGACCACGATAAGGGATCCGATCCACGGATACGTCAAGCTCGACGAGATGGCCTTGGATTTTGCCGACACCCAAGAGATGCAGAGGCTGAGGTGGATAAAGCAGCTGGGCCTTGCCAACCTCGTCTACCCCGGCGCCAACCACTCCAGGTTTGAGCACAGCCTTGGAGCATACCACCTCTCCGGCCTTCTGGCCCACCATCTCGAGCTGGATGTGGACGATATGGCGGAGATTCAGGCCGCAGCTCTCCTCCACGATGTCGGCCACGGACCCTTCTCTCACGTCACCGAAAAGGTCCTCTCGACCTATCTTCGAGAGGAGCACGAGAACGTCGCCAACCGGCTGAAGAAAGGCGAGCTTGGGGACGTATTGGACGATCACGGGCTCGAACCCCACAGAATTCAAAGGCTGATCAAAGGAGAGACCCACCTCGGCCAAATTGTGAGCGGCGAGGTCGACGTCGACAGAATGGACTACTTGACCCGTGACGCCCACTACACCGGCGTCGCTTACGGCGTTATAGATTATCAGAGGCTGATGGAGACGATGGCCATAAGGGATGGCCAGCTCGCCGTCGAGGAGGGGGGGATCCACGCCGCTGAGTCCCTTCTCGTATCGAGGCTTCTCATGTATCCGACGGTCTACTTCCACCACGTCTCGAGGATCGCCCAGAAGATGCTGGGGGTTGGGGTTCGGGTCATGATCGAAGAGGGGGCAGATCCCCGAAAGATCAGGGATATGGACGACCTCGAGCTGACAGTTGCCATGATCTCAGCAGGCGGCTATCCGGGGGAGATCATCGGCCGGATCAGGTCGAGACGTCTTTTCAAGCGGGCGATCTACGTCGGCCGGGACAGTCTTGAGTCGCCAGCGAGCATCGACCGGGGACGTGAAGATAGAATCGGTGAGGAGATCGCAGAGCTTGCTGGAATCGACCCCCTCGATGTCCTCGTAGATAAGCCGGGTCTACCCAGTATCGCAGAGGGGAACGTGGCCATAATCATGCAGGACGGCGAGAAAAAGCCCCTACGAGAGGTCTCACCCCTCGTCACCATCATGGAGAGCGCCCATCTTGCAGCCTGGAGGCTCGGGGTCTACACCACCGAGGAGAACCGGGAACGGGTAAAAAAAGCCGCTATGAGGCATCTTAACATAAGACGTAACCCCATCCAGCACACCTTTGAGGACATCTGACTTTCGAGGGGGAATTATCGGATTTGCGGCCAGAGGGTCACGGATAACCTTTAAGTCGGTCCAAGGCTGAGAAAGAAGGGATGGTCGCCGTTGACAACAAGCTGATAGTCAAGACGGTTCAGTCGATGAACCAGCACCTCCCTGGAAGGAGGAAGAAGCTCACCGAGCTTCTCAAGGATGAGAAACCGGGGATCAGGGGCAAGGACAACACCTTTTACATCATGGACAAAAAGGAGCTGGACCTGATCTCCGAATCCGTCCCCCGGTATCTCTGGGACCGGCTCAGGCTTCCGATTTTGATAGAGATGGCTCCCCAGTACGGTAGCGGCTCAGCTCGGGTCCAGGGGGAGGCCGAATGCGAGCTGGTGAGAAAGCTTCTCAAGATCGACCGGGGAGATCGAAAGATGGTGATCATCTACATGCCGGAGATAAGAGAAGTGAGACGAAGCCTTCCCACCACCAGCCAGTACGCCTTCATTACGTCCCTCCGATGACATTGCTGTGATTTTTTATAGGATGCCGACTGATTATAGGCTTTGAGGTGTTTTGATCATGGCAGAAAAAGTTCTGACAGAGGCGGTCAGGCTCTTCGAGCAGAAGATGGCTCAGGGCCAGTACAAAGAGGCTTTGAAGATTAAGGAGGACCGTTCCCTCCCTCTTGATATGCTCCAGGACGCTGTTACAAAAGAGTACATGAGGGTCGTAGGTCTCGGCGAGTACTCTCTGGCGGCAGAGCTTGGAAAGCAGTATGGCCTTCCAGAAAAGCTTGTCAAGGACGCGGCCGCCAGGTCGTTTCAAAGGAAGGTCGACGGCGAGCACTACAAGGCTGCGGCAGAGTACGCAAAGGTGTTCGGTCTTCCCCAAGAAATGATCAGGGAGGCTGCAGTCCAAGCCTTCAAGAAGAGCATGGACTTCGGCCTCGCAAAGAACGCCGCAGAGATCGCGGTCCAGTTCGAACTTCCCAACGAGATGAAAATCGAGGCTGCACAGAAGGCTTATTCGATGCACATGGACTCCGGCCTCTACAACAATGCCCTGAAGATAGCCCGAAAGTACGAGCTATCTGAGGAGCTCATCCGGGAGGCAGAGACGAAGGCTAAAGGTCGCGGGTGATTCATGGACAAAGTCCTTCTCACCGTAGGCGGATCCGACTCCTCAGGAGGCGCAGGAATCCAGGCCGACATCAAGACCTTCGCTGCCCTCGGCTTTCATGGGACCTCCGCGATAACCGCCGTAACAGCCCAGAACACCCTAGGCGTGAGAGAGGTCTATCCCCTCGCACCCGAGGCCGTCGCGGCTCAGATCGAGGTTCTCATCGAGGACTTCGAGATATCCGCCGCCAAGACGGGAATGCTCCACTCTGGAAAGATCGCGTCAAGAGTTGCTGAATTTTTCGTGAACAAAAAAATACCCATGGTGGTGGATCCGGTGATCGAGGCCGAGGCCGGAGGCCGGCTCCTCGAATCCCCGGCCCTCGACCTGCTTTGCGAGAGGCTGATCCCTCTGGCCAGGGTCGTCACACCCAACATTTTTGAGGCCGAGGCTATCACCGGCATAAAAGTATCGGACGAAAAGAGCGCTGTCGTGGCGGGCAAGGCGATCCTCGATCTTGGGGCCGAGGCTGCCATCGTCACCGGTGGCCATCTTGAAGGCACCGACGTTTTGGTGACGGAGAAAGGGCATCATCTCATCTGTGGCGAGAAGGTGACGGGCGGAAACCACGGTGTCGGATGCACCTACTCCGCTGCCTTGACCGCCTTTTTGGCCCGGGGCTGGAACCTGGATAGGGCGGCCAAGGCTGCAAAGAAGTTCGCAGCAGCTTCGGTCAAAAGAAGCATCGATGTCGGAAGGGGCGCATCGCCGGTGAAC
>DUKF01000255.1:5326-6029 GCA_013329455.1 Methanotrichaceae archaeon
GTGGGATCTAACCTCGGGATGGCGATTTTCGGCGCATCGGGCCCCGAGGACGTCGCCGCCGTCGAGGGCAGGATGGTGAGGGTGGGATCCAGGGTCAAAGCATGCGGCTCTGTCCGGTTCGGGGTGAGCAGCCACGTCGCCAGGATACTACTATCAGCGATGAGCTTTGATCCCGAGGTGAGAGCCGGGATGAACATCAGGTACGGCCCTGACGTCCTGGATGCGATTCGGGAGTCGGGCCTTTCAACGTCTCATTTCAGCAGGGAGGACGAGCCCTCGGGCTCGAAGACCATGAGCTGGGGCACGGGGGAGGCGATAAAACGCTTCAGGTCGAGCCCAGGATTCGAGGTTGATGAGTCCGGAAGTCCAGGTTCTGTGCCTCAGGTCATCTGGGACCGGGGAGGACATGGAAAGGAGCCGATGATCAGGCTTCTTGGTTTTTCGGCCCTCGAGGTGGCGGACATCGCGGTCCGGATAGCGAGGAATCTTTTGGTCAGACGGGAACCTATAAATTGAAGTTTGACGCTCTAAAATTGCGGTTCTTTATTTGGAGTGTCCGATATGGGAAGTGTAAAGCCGAACTACATCAAGAATTTTGCAGGTGACCTGATGAAGACCCACCCGGGCGTCTTCAACGACGATTTCGAACATAACAAGGATATGGTGACGGAGTACACCGACATCAAGTACAAGACCATCCGCA
>DUKF01000181.1 GCA_013329455.1 Methanotrichaceae archaeon
GAAGAGGGCGTGGGTCTCGCCGTCCCCCACGCTCACGTTCACCCCTTTCAGGACCTGTTTTTCCCCTATACTCACCCAGAGATCTTCAATCTGTAACGTCGGACTGCCTCCTCGCGCCATTTCTTGATATGAACTGTCCGGATTCTCGTCATCTTCTATGGTGGTCGTCACTAATAACGTCTTCCCTTTGGACTCAAGACTGCTGAGCAGAAATTTTGCCATTCATAACAAAAACATTATTTATGATATTCATCCTGTCAATAATCAACCTGTCTTGGAGGAATATCTTGCACAATCGTTTCCATTTGAAGGGCTCTTTTTGGCTGGAGTTGGCCTTTGTTGGCGTTTTGCTGATAGGATCTGTTCTGGCCATGAACGGTGTTGTCGAGGATGACGAATTCGCTGAGATGAACTCAATCTTTTGCGAATCGGAAAACTCCACCAACACCTACGACGGAGATTTGAAGGATCGCCAGCTTATGGTCCCTTCGTCTCTGGAGGAGTGTCCCGCCGCCAAATTGATCATAAATAAGACCGCATCAAAAAAATCGGCTGGCGAAGGNNGTCGAGTACATCATCGAGATCTGCAACGTCGGCAACGTCGCTGTGCATAACGTCGAGGTGAGTGACGTCTTCCAGATGAGTGTCGATCGAGGGGGCGTTGAGTTTGTCTCTGCTGATCCAGAGCCTGAACCTGGCTTTATCTGGCGGTTCGATTCTCTTCCGAGCGGAAGATGCCTGAATATCACTCTTGTCTTGAAGGTCCCCGAGAGCCAAGAACTCGAGTTTGATATGGCCCAGGGCGTTTATGGAGTGGGTTTCGTCAATGTGGCCAATGATTATTCCTCCACCTTCAAGCCGTACGTCATCAAGAACGTCGTCTACGTTTCTTCTGATGAGACTCCTACGGTTACAAATTGTGAAGTTGTTACAGTTGTGGCAGGCTTCGATGTTGATCTAACCACTGAAGAATATGGAAGCGGAACTTACGTGAATGAAGAGCAGATCCACTTGAAATCTGAAAACAGCTCTATCAAAATAGACAAAGATGTTTCGTCGACCTACGGACCGACTTCTCTTGGCCTCTACAACAACAGGACGGCCATTTACTCCTCAAAATGGACCGAAGAGGCCTGCGCCAAAAACCGGGTTACTGGAGCATCATTTAGCGAGTCCTACAGGTACGCCGCCTCGATCGACCGCGAATCTCAGATGAAGCTCGACGGAAACGGGTCTGTCATGGAGATTGATTCCGAGTTTGAAGGGATGGGCCACATCGGCTTTCTCAAAAAGTCCGCTTCATCCTCCGCGATTCAACGTTCTCCGATCTTCGAGTCAAGGGAGGATTACGTTGGCAGCTTCAAAGTTCAAGAGAAGATCGACGAGTACAGCTGCTCTGGAGAATATCAATCCATCAACGAACACATTTACAACGTCGACTCTGATAAGTCCGTCACCGGATCTGGATTCGTCTCTGAAGACAAAAGGATCAGAGATTCTCAAAGGACCTACGAGTACGGGACGGGCACCTACGAATCAGAGGAGCTGATCAGAACTCGAACAAACTACATCGTCAAGGACTTGAGACTCGTATCCGCTCCTGTGAATCAGAGCCTGACTGACGACTTCGTTCTAAACCAGTCGATGGCGTGGAAAGAGGGCATTTACTCCAAAACTCCGGAGACCAGCTACATCGGCGAGGAGTACTCCGGCGCAAGCCGCCTTGAGAAAGAGACGGTGGCCAGGGGTCTGAACGAGATGGAAACCGAGGCGAACTTCTCGGGCATGGCTAGGTACAGGGCGGTCGTCGAGGACTTGGCCGACATTGATGAGCAGTACGAGGGCGATTACTCCCTTGGAATGTCAATCCTCGTCGAGGGCATACCGAAATACGACAGGCCTTATATGAACGTCAGCAAAAGCGCCACCATATACCATGTTTCCGAGGGCACCTTTGCGAAATACACGATCAATGTAAAAAACGACGGTAACAGAGCGTTGGGGCCGATCTACGTCAGAGACGTCTTCCCGCCCGAATCCAAGTTCGTAGGGGCGTCGGTCAGGCCTTCGGAGCTGACAGAAAGTTCCGCCTACTGGACCTTGACCCACCTTTCGATAGGCGACTCGTCGACCATCACCCTCTGCCTCAACGTCACCGATAACCACTGCCGTGAACTGGTCGGCTTTGCAGAGGTGAGTGGCGGTTATAGCGGGGATAAGTGGATCATGGCCAGCTGCACCTCCTCTGTAGAGGTGAACATGTCGAAAAGCTATCCTGAAGATCCCATTAATGCGACCAAGGCAGAGGCCCTGAAAGGCTGTGACGGATCCGGCATTTCTCTTTGCGAGGAGCTGATACCGGAGTGGTGTTCATCCCCGTGAAAGAGCGAAACTGTACCTCCATCTTTTTTTTGACTATATGGCAGGACAATTCTCCCCTCACAAGACAAAAAACTTAATCTATCATTGACTTCGTACTTTGATGAGAATCTGAAGCGGAGGGAGACGTTGTACTATCATAATCATCGCGGCCGGGCATTCTCGCTCAGCCTCATAGCTGTGATCATAATATTGGCGGGATCGGCCCATGGTGCCATCATAGTCGTTCCCGATGACCATCCGACCATCCAGGCGGCGATCAACGCCGCCGGCACCGGAGACACCATACAGGTGAATAGCGGAACTTACGATGAGAACGTCGTCGTCAACAAGAGCCTCATCCTCGAAGGTTTGAACACGGGGTCCGGGCTTCCCGCCATCAGCCCCACTATCACCGGAGACGCCATCATCCTGACGGTTCCCTCATGCACTGTTCGGGCAATTCGTGGTGAATGGTGCTGACGGGGTGGGCATTCACGTTGTAACCAGTAGCAGTAACAACATCATCGAAAATAATACAATCCAGAACAACTTAGAAGATGGCGTATGGCTGGATGAATCTGGAAACAATGTGGTGAGGAATAACCAGATCGATAACAACGCTTACAGCGGAATCTATGTTGATAGTTCCAGTTTAAATACCGTATCGAGAAACAGAGTCCTTAACAACGATGAAAGCGGCATCTATGTCGCCGGTGGGGGCAATAACGACATTTTGGAGAACTATGATGTCATCGGTAATTCCCTCAATGGTATCTCTCTTGAGGACTCAAACGGAAATAACGTTACCGGCAACACCGTCACCAGCAATCCCAGTAATGGTATCGACCTTGATAACTCGGATACCAACACCATCGAGTGCAACTTGGTCGAAAACAACGACGATATCGGGATATCCCTCGTAGGTGGGAGCACCGGCAACACCATCAAGGGCAATACCGTCAGAAGCAGCGTTCTTCAGGGGATCAACTGCGTCGGGTCCGGCGGAAACTCCATCTATCTCAATAATTTCATAAACAACAACCCTAACGCCCAGTCCGATTCTTCCAACACTTGGATCTCCGGGTCCAGGACCTACGTCTA
>DUKF01000147.1 GCA_013329455.1 Methanotrichaceae archaeon
CGAGAACGTCACCAGCACTGATGAAACCTCCTCAGCGGGCTATGATAACGATACCCTGTCTTCAGGTGGGGAAGATTCGACCTATGGCGTCTCTGACATAAATGAAACTGCTGAATTTTCGGAGACGAAATTGGCCTCAAGCGGTCCGAAGATAGGCGCGACATCCGAAATGACCGCGAACACCACCGCCGCCGAATCCGAGAACCTGAAAAGCGAGACGGAAACGACGCCGATCTTTGACCGGACCAAGTCCGCCAAGATCGATGCCGTGCCCGAAAAGACCTCCGCCGAAGGAGCATCAGAACCCTCAGAGGTCGCCGGTAAAACAGAACTGGCTCCGACCGAAGCCTCGACCGAACCTGCGATCATTGACTCTGCGCCCGAAAAGAGAACCGTTCCAGATACCTCAGGATATTCGGTAGACGGACGCGAGCCCAAATCAAATCCGACAGAGACCCAAACTGAACCCGCGATCATCAAAGCTGCGCCCGAAAAGAGAACTGCTGCGGATACCACCGGGTATTCGGTGGTTGAGACCTTGCCCGAATCAACTGCTCCTGAGACATTGACTGAATCAGCGGTAATCGACATTGGGCCTGAAAAGAGCACCGCTGTGGATACATCCGAGTATTCGGTGGCTGAAAGCGTGCCCGAATCGACTCCGACAGAGACCAAAACTGAACCTGAGGTCATCGAATCTGTGCCCGAAAAGACGACCGCCCCGGATACCTCCGGATTTTCGGAGACCGGCGACGAATTCGAATCGCCTTCATCAACCACTCTATCAGAGCCTTCGGATTCCGAAGTTGGGTCGGACCTGCCGGAAACTTCGCCCTTATCCACGGTTTCAGATCTCGGCGACGAACCTGATCGGTCCTGGCTTTCCTCAGCGATCGAAAATCCGGCGACAAACAGCATTTCCGATCCAGCCGCCTTCCCGGCTGAGGAGACGGAATCGCAAATCGATGAAGTTAAGAAGCTCGAATTTAAGGAAGAAAACACATCGAAGACTAACGGAACCGGCAACGATTCAGTAGAGGGAACAGAATTGGCAAACAATTTGTTGCCGAATTTGGAAGGTCCCTTCGGCGATTTCGAAACGGGACCCAGGCTCGACACCTTCGGCAAGGGATTCGACTTTGATACGGAGTTCATTAACTTCACACCGGTGTCCCGACCTGAGATGGGAATCGATAAAAATGACACATCAAGCTCGGTGCCGATAATGGAGTTTGAAAAAATGGATCTCGGATCGAACTTCGGTGGCGGATTCGGCTTAACCCCGAGCAGCCCCTTCGGATGATTCTGAACGGAGTTTCGCTGACCGATCGAACGTTTAAGTTGCTGACTTGGGTCCAGGATGCGAGTGGAAATGGAGTTTGAAAAGGCCGATATGCCAGATCTGAAGACGATCGGTACTCGCCACACCTCTTCAACGGACAGGAGAGGTGAAAAAATCAGCCCTTATGGTTATAGTCCTATGGCGAGATCCTGGCCCAAATTCTCCATCGTCCTATTCTTCCTTCTATTCTTCATCTCACCGGTTCATGGAGAGGAGCTTTCTGCTGGCGACTGGTCCGAGATGGGAAACGCTCAGGCCAGCAGAGGCGAATACGAGAAGGCGGTCCAAAGCTACGACCGGGCGATCGGCCTTGATACTTACAACCCCGACCTCTGGTACAACAAGGGCCTCGCCCTCAGCAACCTGGGCAGATATGAAGATGCCCTGTACTGCTACCAGAGGGCCACGAATATCAAGCCCTTTGACGCAGACCTATGGCTGAGCAGAGGAGCTGCGCTCTCCGGTCTGGGTCGGTATGAAGAAGCTCTGGAGTGCTACGATCGGGCGGTAGAGTTTGACTCCGAGGACGACGACGCATGGAACAATAGGGGCACGATCCTCGCCAAGCTGAGCAGGTACGGGGAGGCCCTCGATAGTTACGATCGGGCGATCGATCTCGAGCCCGAGGACGACGACGCATGGAACAACAAGGGCACGATCCTCGCCAAACTCGGCCAGTACGAAGAAGCTCTAGATTGTTATGACCGGGCGACCGACCTCGAGCCCGAGGACGACGACGCATGGAACAACAAGGGCTCGGCCCTCNNCGCTTCATGAGTACGCCTGGCACAACAAGGGACTGCTCGTCCCCACCCTTGACGAGGAGACCGAGGATGCTTTCGCCCTTTCAAGAAAGAGGATTTACGTTGAAACCGAAACGAAGACCGCCCCCCTTCTCCTTTGGAATGGAAACGCCGCTATTCCAAATACCGAGAATGGAAAGGAGAACGAGAAGCTTCCAGGTTGGAGGATTCCTCTGGTGATCGCAGCGATCCTTGTGGCCGGGCTACTTTTAAATCTGGGCGGAAAAGGAAAGGCCTTTTACATGGATTCACTCCAGTCATCCCTCAGCAGACTTATTCTGCTCGGTGACAGATCTCTCAAAAGGCGTTGACTATGAGAATACAGCTCAGTTTTGTAATGCTATTGATGGCTCTCGTCGCCGCAACAGCTTCGGCAGCACCCGACGAGGCCAGTGGGACGGTGGTCGGCGTTGAGAGCGGCGATATTTTCGACGTCCAGATCAAAAATGCAGATTCCCGAACCGGATCGGGCATCGAGAAGGTGAAATTGGCAGGTGTCAGCCTGCCGCCCATCGAATCAATCGAGGGGAAGGCCGCAAAAGAGTTCGCAGAAGCTCTTCTCATGAACAGGACCGTCTGGCTGGACATCGACAACAAAAGCAATGAAGGCCGAGATTCCCTTGGAAGGCTCCTGTGCATCGTCTATCTGGAAAAACCAGAGGGCGGGATCAACCTGACCCACCCTTTCAACAGGATTATGGTGGAAGCAGGCCACGCCGAGATCAGTGGCTTTGAGGACGACGAGTTCGATCCCAGAGAATGGTGGCCAGCATGGGTGGTGATCAACGAGGTGGAGGCGAACCCCCCGGACAGCGACGAGGACAACGAGTGGGTGGAGCTTTACAATGACGGATTCGGTGGTGCCGATGTGGGCAACTGGACCCTGACAACGGCTGGCGGGTCCGTAGTCACAATCTCGCCGGGAACGATCATTCCGGCAGGGGGATTTCTGGTGGTCACGGCCGAGGGCTACTGGCTCAAAAACAGCTATGATGAGGTGACCCTGAGAGATGTTGAGGGCCAGGAGGTCGACAGGACCCCGGCCCTGGACGACGAGGACAATGACGACTACAGCTGGTCCAGATACCCCGACGGTGGGGATGAGTGGGTCTACATCGAGTCGAGCCCGAACTTGCCGGTGCCTCCCATAATCTACTCCAAGGGCGAGATATCCACCATCGCCAAAAAAAATAAGAACTGGCTTCGATGGTCCGACGACTGTTATCCTTCGGGTCGGTGGGACGTCTCCGACTTTCTCCAATCGGAACCCTAAAGATGCTCGTTATTCTTTTTTTGCCCACCACTATTCCTCCGTTCCAGAGCCCGTCCCATTTTTATAACTCCACCCTCGAATACTGATGTTGATGAGCCGGACCGAAGAGAAGCTCTCTCTTGAACTTTCCCTAATTTTGCCAGAGGATAACGGCCAGTGCCCCCGGTGTGCCGAACGCTTGGGCGAGCTCCTATCGAGGCAGAGGGGGATCGAGAAGGCTCACTTCAGGCAGGAGGGGGAGAAGACACTTCTCTGTCTCCACTATGACCCCAACCTCGCGTCCCTGAAGACGGTAAAAAGGCTGGCTGGAGAGGCTGGATCCCAGATCTCTGAGAGGTACCGTCACGAGACTCTCAGGGTAAGAGGGATGGACTGTACCGACTGCGCCGCAAGCCTCGAGCACATCCTCTCTCGTCTTTCGGGCGTCGTCGACGTCTCCGTCAATTACGCGGCCGAGCGGATGAGGGTGGAGTACGACTCCGCCGAGATATCTCACAAAGAGATCGTCCGCCGGGTGGAATGGATGGGCTACGAGGTCGAGGAAGGAAAGAAAGAAGGCCGGTTCCGCCACAATCGAGAGATCTTATTCGCCCTGCTCGCCGGCCTTTTTCTGACGACAGGATTCCTGGCGGAAAGGTCTGGATCCTTCTCCACCCAGACCGTCATCGGAATCTATCTATTCGCCTACCTGGCAGGAGGCTACGACGCCACCAGGCACGCGGTCAAGGCCGCAGTCCACGCCCGTTTCGACATCGACTTCTTGATGGTGGTGGCGGCTCTCGGTGCTGCCCTGGTGGGCCGGCAGGCGGAAGGTGCCCTCCTCCTTTTCCTTTTCAGTCTGGGCCACTCCCTGGAACACTACGCCATGGGCAGGGCCAGAAGAGCCATCGAGGCCTTGGGCGAGATCTCGCCGAAGACCGCAATGGTCAAGCGGGACGGCGTGGAGATGGAGTTATCCGTCGATGAGCTGGAAAGGGGCGACGTCGTGATCGTGAGGCCCGGAGAGCGGATCCCGATCGACGGCCTCATCCTGATGGGCATGTCCTCCGTTGACCAGAGCCCCATCACCGGTGAAAGCCTACCACAAGAAAAGTCGCCTGGCGACCCGGTCTATGCCGGGACGGTCAATGGTGAGGGCTCTCTCGATATCAAGGTGACAAAGCTCTCCAGAGATTCCACCCTCGCCAGAGTCGTCCAGATGGTGGAGGAGGCCCAGGTTCAAAAGTCGCCCACTCAACGGTTCGCTGAAAGGATCGAGCGGGTCTTCGTCCCCTTGGTTTTGGCGGGAGTGGTCCTCTTGATCGTCATCCCGCCGGTCGCGGGCCTTCTTCCTTTGAAGGTTGCATTCATCAGGTCGATGACGATCCTGGTGGCGGCCTCTCCTTGCGCTCTCGCTATCTCCACTCCCTCCGCCGTCCTCTCTGGGATCGCCCAGGCAGCCAGGCACGGGGTTTTGATCAAAGGGGGTGTCCATCTCGAAAACCTCGGATCTGTAAAGGCGATCGCCTTCGACAAGACTGGGACCCTCACCCTGGGCCGGCCCGAGGTGACCGACGTCATCCCCACGGGGGGAACTGGCAAGGATGAACTCCTGAAAATTGCCGGAGCCGCAGAGAGCAGGTCCGGCCATCCACTGGCCGAGGCGATCCTGAGGGCGGCACGAGATCGGGGGCTGGATCTTCCAGCGGTCGTGGATCTCCAATCGATTCCGGGAAAGGGCGTGAGGGCAGATCTCGGCGGTAAAGAGGTCCTGATCGGCAACCTGAAGCTCTTCGATGGAGAGGTGGCCAAGACCGATACCCTTTTTGAGTCGGTTCTCTCCGAGGCCGAGAACCTGGAAGAGCAGGGCAAGACCACCATGGTCGTGAGAAAGGGCGGCCGCTTTTTGGGAGTAATCGGCTTTTCAGACAGACCAAGGCCCGAGGCCGCCTCCGCCCTCGAACGACTGAAGGATATCGGGATCGAGTCGCTTGTGATGATCACTGGGGACAACGAACGGGTAGCCTCCGCCATCGCCGCTGAGGTGGGGGTGACCGAGCAGATATCGAGCCTTCTTCCTGAGGAGAAGGTCTCTGCCGTTGAGGAGTTGCTCCAAAAGCACGGATCTGTGGCGATGGTCGGCGACGGCGTCAACGACGCTCCGGCCCTGGTCCGGGCCACCGTCGGAATCGCCATGGGAGCTGGCGGAACCGACGTCGCCCTCGAGACCGCTGACGTCGCCCTGATGTCCGACGATCTCTCAAAGCTTCCTTTCGCTGTGGCCCTAAGCAGGCGGTCCCGAAGGATCATCGGACAGAACCTAACGATCTCCCTTGGAGTAATCGCCCTTCTGATTCCCCTCGCACTATCGGGACTGGCCGGGATCGCTTTCGCGATCGTGCTTCACGAGGGAAGCACCCTTCTCGTGGTGGTAAACGCCCTGCGGCTTCTCCGATTCGGGCCGGAATGACGGGATTTCGAATTCGTTTTTATTCGAGCTCCAGCCCTCTCGCCCTTTCGAGCGCCTTTTCGGCCTCCTCGTTTCTGTCGAGGGACTTCAGGGCGAGAGCCATGTTCTGCCAAGCTGTGGTGTACTCGGGGTAGATCTCCGCCGCCTTCTGAAAGCACTCCACCGCCTCTTCGGGCTGTTCCAGGGCGATGAGGCAGACACCCTTGTTGTTCCAGGTGTAAAAGTCGAAGGGGTCGATGATGATCGATTCATCGTAACAGTCGAGGGCTTCCTCGTGCCGCCCCAGGTTGTCGAGGGCCGCGCCCTTGTTGTTCCAGGCTCTGCCCGCCCGCGCGCCCAGGGGCTCAATCTCAATGGCCCGATCGTAAGAATCGGCCGCGTCCTGGAATTTTTTTAAGGAATGGAATGCGTAGCCCTTGACGATCCAGGATCTCACATCAGATGGATAGATCTCAAGAGCCTTGTCGGCCGACTCCAGGGCTTCCTCGTGCCTGGCCAGCTCGTTGAGGGCGATCGCCTTGCCTCGCCAGCTTCGGGCGTGATCCGGCTCGATGTCCAAAGCCGTCTCGAACGATTCCACCGCCTCATCGTATCGATGCATCTTCCGGAGGTACTCGCCCAACAGGTGCCATGCCTCGATGAAGAGGGCATCCATCTCGATCGCCCTCTCCAGACACTTGACGGCCTCTTCAAACTGACCGGTGCTGTAGCAGCTTGCGCCCCTCTTGTACCAGTAATCCGGGTCTAACAAACCGTCACCGCCTGAGCCAAAAATGCGCAAAAACAGAATTCCAGCATGTCACCTTGGTTTTGGCTCGGAATGTTGTTAAGCCTTGTGATATCCCTTAAGAGCCGCAAGGATCTTCTCGGAGAAGCTTTCGACGAACTCCCGAACCATCGGGGCGCGGAACTTGTAGATCTCCCCCAGATCAAGGTCGTGAAAACCGCTCCCTTCAATTAGAATTCTCAGATCAATCAGCAGCTTCTGGACGGAATCGGTCTCGAAACCGAAGAACTTGACGTAAAGGACGGCAATGGACAAAATTAGGAGCACTGCGACGAACTTTGCCTTCGACCGTCTTTTTTTCCCGATCTCCGGGAAATCCGGCCTCTCGATGGCCCCCCTTTGCCGAAGGCTCCTCTTCTCAGCGACGTTCCTTCGGAGCCGCTCGATCTCCCCCGGGCCCCAGAGCCTTACCCCTCGCCTTTCTGCCATATCCACCGCGGACCTGGCAAACCCGGACGAGGTCGAGACAACCACGAAAATACTTCCAGGATGTTTCTCCTTGGTTTTGGCGATCCTCTCGATATCGGCCTCGCCTATGGGGCCATCGGATTTTTTGCAATGTATGATGTAGGTGATCTCGTGGCCCACCTCATCGGTCCTGGTGGCGATCATCTCCGCTCCGCCATCTTCAGATCTTGTGGTCTTGGCGACATTGTAGCCGTTCAGCTCGATCAGATCAGCAAATTCTTCCTCGAAACCGTATCCATCCCCCTGCGGGTTCAACCATCTCGCCCCCTTTTCATCTTCAGACCCCCATCCGAGAGTTGCGATGCTGTCTTGAGGTTATTTGACCCTTTCCTGCGATTTTGTCCACAACGGAGGAGTATCGAACTCCAAAAGACGTCCTGAAGACCAATGCCTTATATATTATGATATTCTATGGTTATTTATAGTTGGGGCAAAGTTCGGCCTGAAGCCTCCGGCTGCCCCCTTATCCGAGTATCGCCGCACAGATGCGGGAATTAGCCGATGGGCCACTCCGTTATGGCAAGATATATATTGCCAGGCCGCAATTCGCAGTCCGCATGTACTTGGACGGTGGTGTGATATGAGTTCGATGAAATCTGAGATCGCCAGCCGTCTGGCCCAGTTCCTCGACCTGGACACGGATGGGAGAAGGCGTTTCGTTCTGGGAGTCATCCTCGAATCTGGCGAAATTACCGTAAGCGCTCTTTACAAGGCGGTCAAAGAGCAGTTCGAGACCTCACGCAAAGTCGTGGCATCTCTCTTGGGCTATATCTGTTCCAAGCTGGGAATCCTCAGGGCGCATAAGAAATCCTACCGACTGCCGACGGTTTACATCCTGAAAGAGGAGTATTCGGACCTCGTCAAATCCGTGCTCAACGCCAACGTCGCACCCAGCGATTCATGACCCATGTCAAAAACGCACCCAGAACCGCGACAACCCTGAAGATCAGATCCAAGTCGGAACACTGGATCAGCCACTCCAAAGACCCTTACCTTGAGCTCATGCTTCGCCTTTTCCAAGACGAGAAGACGGCCCGTCGTGGTAGGGATTTTTTAAACATGGTTGAAGAGGGTCAGCTTAAGGGCGAACCCTTGAAAACCCGGGAATGGAAACGGATAATGGAAGATCTGAACGTCTCCAGATCCGCCTTCTACTTCATGAGAAACAAGCTTTTGGGAGCGGGTCTGATAGCCGTCCGGTCCGGCGAATACAGACTCTCCGGGATGTTCAGCCGCGACCTCGTGGACATGTCCCGGTGGTGGTGGACGGCGGTTATGGGAAACGATCCCGAGATTTTATAGATTTTTATAAATTCGTCAAAATGCTTTTGAGAGGATTATAGAGCAGCTGTTAGCTCCCCCATCCTCTTCTCGATGGTCACCACGATCCTGTCGTTGTCCATGTACTCAAGGCCCGCTCCGCAGAAGGGACACACGAAGTTGTTCTCGCTCGCCTCGTCGAAGACGAAACGGGCACATCCACTGACACATGCGTAGAATATGTTGTTCTTCTCGTAAGAGAGCCGTTCTTCGAGCTTCCTCAAGAGTTTTCTGACCTCTGAATCAAGGGCCCTGTCGAGGTTCTCAACACACAGAGTCCAAAGGTAAGTCAGCCACCCGCTTTCTGGATCCCTCTCCCGCCTGTACTTGGCAAGGCGGTGCTCATAGAGCAAATAAAGCGTCCTTCGCACGGTGTTCAGGCTGATCTCCGTGATCTCTGCAACGTATTCGTCAGTAACCTCCTCGTCGGGCATGCACTCGACGATCTGGAGCCCCTCCTCCCCCACGAACTTGCGCAGGTAAGCGCGGTAGATAGGATCCTCAATCAATACCAACAGATCACCACTCGGTTCTCCTGGTGGGAGAATTCGCGTTTTCGCAATTTTTCGCCATCGTATGTTCCTATATTCGGATATCTATGCACCTATCGCTTATAGTAATTTCCCTGGCCGGCGCTTCTTGGTGTGAAAATCAGATATTTTTGTAATATCGACATCTGCCGCCTTTCAAAAAGGGGGATATCGTGATGATCCAGCTACCTCGATCACGAATCCGATCGGTTCAAAAAAAAGGACGTGACCTTGGTGAGTTCAAGAGGATCCTCATCTTTCGCCCCTGATCCTCTCGACAAAATGCCTCTTCTTGGCGATCGCCCTCTCAGCCACAAGGTCCACCTTCTCCTTCATATCGGCGAAGTCTCGGACGGGACCCTCGTCTACAGCTCTCTTTATTGGGGTGTAGGCCGACTCCCGGAACCTGGGCTCGAAATCGGTTATGCCCTCTTTCGTATGAAGCTCGACACCCAAACCCTCCTCGACTCTTCCGATCCTGTCGATCTCGACTCCCGTGCTCCTGACTACCTTCGTTATCTCCTCGGCGGAGGCAGGAGGGGCGATTATGAGGAGGGCATCTATTGAGACTCCAAGGTAATCGATCTTGAGAGCCTCCAGCATCTCGAGAACCCTCGGGTTAACGAGCTTTGCCATCTTCCCACCCTCGAAGACGAGCTTCACCTCTGCAGTCCTCGAGATCTCCTTGGCATCACCCCTGATCCCACCGTTGGTGACGTCGGTCATGGCGTGGATCTCGACGTCGGAGTCGAGGAGGGCGTCTGCCGCCTCCAAGAACTTGATGTTTATCGTCTCCTCGACGACATCGTGCCAACCGTAGTAGAGGGCGGCGGCGCAGACCGTCCCTCCGCCCGCGCCCTCGGTCATGAGGATGACGTCACCTGGAGCGGCATCTTTTCTTGGTGAGAGGAGGTCTGAGACCCCGACCGCGCCGACGCAGCCTGTGAGCCTGTTTCCGATCACCATATCTCCGCCGATCCGAAGGGTGCTCCCGGTTATCAGGGGCACATTCGTCAGCTCTCCAACGGCGGCGATCCCCGCCAGGTGGTCGAAGAGCCTTGAGACGTCGCCGTCGTCGGCGAGGTGGATGTCGGAGAACATGGCGACGGGCCTAGCCCTCATCACGTAGACGTCCCTCAAGGTGGCCCTTGTGACATGAAACCCCGCGAGGAAGGGGTAGTCGCTGAGGCGCGAGTGCATCCCGTCGACGGAGAGGACGAGGTACTTGCCCTCGGCCTCGACGGCTCCGGAGTCGTCAAGCTGCCGCGAGTCGACGACGGCATCGGTCTCCCCGATCACCTCGGCGATCTTTTCGTGGGCGTAAAAGTCGCCTAGGCCCCTCGACCCGACGCCGAAGTCGCCCATCGTCACCCCGGAGTCCTGAAGGTCGAAGACGTCGCCTTTGGGGTCCAACGTCGCCCTCGCCTCCTCCAGGACGGCGCGGGCCAGTTTTTCGGCATAGTCCTCAGTAATCCGCTCGCCCTTGACCTCCAGTATCATCTCCGCAAGCTTCGACTCCACGTTGGGATCGGACCGTCCCAGTCCTCTCTTGGCAAAACCCTCCAGATCCATGTTTTTTGGTTGGTATCAGGAGGTTAAAAAGCTCTACCTCCACCAGGAAGTGGCACCCTGCCGAGAAGGCGCTGTGGTCGTAATCAAGATGTGCAAAAATTTCATTAAGCTATGGAATCAAATAAAATGTATAACGTGAAAGGAGAGTGAAGAGTAAAAGTATACCGCCACATTTTTTTGGGGACGAGAGGAGCTTACCTCCTCCCGAAGAGCTTCTCCAGCTGGACCGAAGATATCGTGACGGTGGTGGGCCTTCCGTGGGGGCAGGTCTTGGGGTTCTCGCAAATGGATAGCTCCCGCAATAGGTCGTGCATCTCCTTCCAAGTCATCTCGTGACCTGCCTTTATCGAGCCTCGGCAGGCGAGAAGCTTCAGGATCTCGTCTCTCGCCGTCGCCTCCGTCCCGACCTTGCCGAGGGCGAATAGGTCTCTAAGAACATCGTGGACGGCTTCGGGGCTTTCGAGACGACGGCCAATAGCCGGGACAGACCTGACGTTGTAGGCGTTCCCGCCGAAAGGAGGGATCTCAAATCCCATATCCCCCAGAACCTCTCCCCAGTCCTCCAGCATCACCTGCTCTTTGGGAGATAGCTCCACGGTGACCGGCGAGATCAGCTCCTGGGAAATGGTTCCAGAAGCGTGCTTTTTTGCTAGCATCTCATACCTTATCCGCTCAGCTGCAGCGTGCTGGTCCACCAGGACGAGCCCCTCGGGGCCTTCCGCCACGATGTAGAGCTTCAACGCCTGGCCCAGAACCCTCAGGCCGCCTGGCAACGGGGCCCCTTCCAGGTCTAGGTCGAGCCGCCCCCTTCCAGAGGTGAGGGGAAGCGTCCTCTGGGTCTCGGCTCCGGAGCTAGACCCCTCTGCCATCGGACCAATTGGCCCGGCGGGGGCCGCCGGTCCATGCACGGCCACAGCATCATCTGCCTCGCCGTCCACTTCCGATACCCCTAGCTCCGTCTCCTGGAGGGCTTTCATCTGCCGAGGCGCTGACTCCTTCTCTTCGGCCTTCTGGAGGGCGAGACTGATCAATTCTGTGAGCATCTCGGCCAGCTCCACCTCCCTCAGGAACCTGACCTCCATCTTTGCGGGATGGACGTTGACATCCACCATAGACGGATCGATTTGGAGGGATATGACGGCGATCGGATGCCGGCCGGTGGGTATGAGGGTCCTGTAGGCTTCGGTGACCGCCCTGGACAGAGCCCTGGATCTGACCGACCTTCCGTTGACGTAGGTCATGATCCAGTCTGGGCTGCTCCTGGTGACGGTCTGCTTTCCCACGACCCCGGTGACGGAAATGAGCTTCGACTCGGCCTCGATGGGTATCAGGTTTCGGGCGACGTTGCTTCCGAGGATTCTGAGGATGGGATCGTTCCAGCTCTCGGACCGGACCGATTTGAATAGGGTTTTGTTCCCGGAGAAGAGCTCAAAGGATATGTGGTGGTTGATGACGGCGTAAGATGTGACGACGTCCACGATCCTCGCAAGCTCTGCCCTTCTGCTTCTGAGGTACTTTCGCCTGGCAGGGACGTTTCGGAATAGGTCCCTCACCTCGATGGTGGTCCCGGCGGGACAAAACACCTCACCCACATCGGTGATCTTGCCGTCATCGATCCTGATGTGGGTCCCGCTGACCCCTAGCTCTTCGGACCTCACCTTGGTTGCGATGTCGACGGTGCTTGCAACGCTTGCGATGCTTGAGAGAGCCTCGCCCCGAAACCCCAGGGTCGATATCCTCTCGAGATCGTCTGCTCCCGAAATCTTGCTGGTGGCGTGCTTCTCGAAGGCCAAAGCAGCGTCCTCCCGGTCCATGCCGCAGCCGTCGTCGGTGACCCTGACGAGGCCCTTTCCGCCTTCGGCCACCTCCACCAGGATCCTTGCGGCCCCGGAGTCGATGGAGTTCTCGATCAGCTCTTTGACGACGGAGGCGGGCCTTTCGATCACCTCGCCCGCGGCGATCTTGTTAACGGCTTCCTTGTCGAGGAGCTTAATTTTGGTCATTCGCCTTCCCTCAGCCTCTTCTGGTACTCGGAGAGCTTGTTCAAAGCCTCGATGGGGGTGAGAGCATTCAGGTCGATATCCTTTATCTCGTCGAGGAGGGGATCCCCCATCTCGTCGCAGCTTTCAGATCCTGCTCCCGGCCCGTCGAAGAACATGAGCTGGGTGTACTTCGGCCCCTTGTTTCTGGACCCTGCGCCGTTGTTGCCCAATGGCTCGATCAGAGCCTCCTTCTCGATCTCCCTGAGGATCTCCTTGGCCCTGGACACTACCTCTTCTGGAACGCCAGCAAGCTTTGCGACGTGGATCCCGTAGCTTCGGTCCGTCGCACCGGGGACGACGGTCCGGAGGAAGACCACCGAGTCGCCCTCCTCCTTCACGGCCATGTTGTAGTTCTTGACACCGGTCAGGACCCCCGCCAACTGGGTGAGTTGGTGGTAGTGTGTCGCAAAGATCGCCTTTCCCCGAACTCTGTTGTGGATGTACTCGGTGATCGACCAGGCGATGGAAAGACCGTCGAAGGTGCTCGTCCCCCGCCCGATCTCGTCCAGGAGGATCAGGCTCTGGGATGTCGCAAAGCTGAGGATGTTCGCCAGCTCCGTCATCTCTATCATGAAGGTGCTCTGGCCCGCCGTCAGGTCGTCGTAAGCCCCGACCCTGGTGAAGATCCTGTCCACAGGAGATATCGATGCGAAGGAGGCGGGAACGAAAGATCCCATCTGGGCCATGATGACGGCGAGAGCAATCTGCCTCATGTAAGTCGATTTTCCCGCCATGTTCGGTCCCGTCAGGATCAAAAACCGGTTCTCCTTTCCGTCGAAGTGAACGTCATTGGGAACAAAACCGCCCCGCATCGCTCTGTCCAGGATCGGGTGGCGACAGTCTCTGATCGAGATCTCTCCGGTGGCGTTCAGCTTGGGCCTAGAAAATTCGCTCTCGGCGGCCACGACGGCCAGAGTGACGAAGACGTCCAACTCGCCTAAAGCCGCGGCCTTCTCCTGGATCTCACGCGCGCGGCTGGCCGCCTCGGCCCTGATCTTCAGGAACAGCTCCTCTTCAAGGGATGAAGATCTCTCCTGGGCCGAGAGGACCTTCGACTCCATCTCCTTCAGCTCCGGCGTGATGAAACGCTCGGCGTTGGTCAGGGTCTGTTTTCGAATGTACTCGTCGGGGACGGCCGAGAGGTTTGCCTTTGTCACCTCGATGTAGTAGCCGAAGACGTTGTTGTACCCCACCTTGAGAGACTTGATGCCGGTCCTCTTCCGCTCATCTCGCTCCATCCTGGAGATCCAGCCTCTCCCATCCCGCAAGGTAGACTTCAACTCGTCCAGCTCGGGATCGTAGCCGTCCCGGATTATGCCGCCCTCCCGGATCGCTGAGGGCGGATCGTCTTTAATCGCCCCGTTGATAAGGTCCGCCACCTCTTTGAGGGACCCTAAGTCGAGCCTCTTTCTGAGGTCCACAAGCCTGCTGGATTTGACGTCCACCAGAAGCTGGCCTATATGTGGCAGCCGCTCAAGAGAGCTTTTCAGCGCCACCAGGTCCTTGGGTGAAGCGGTCCCGCAGGAGGTCCTGGCCACCACCCGTTCGAGATCCCCCATCCCCTTCAGAGCTTCCCGAATCTCCGTTCTCAGAAGGGAGTCGCAGACCAGCTCTTCCACAGCGTCCAGGCGGCTCTCGATCTTCTCCGAAGAGATTAGAGGCATCTGGAGCCATTTCTGAAGCGTCCTCGTCCCCATGGGAGTGGAAGTCAGATCGAGGAACTCCAGGAGCGATCCTCTCTTGGACCGGTCCCTGATGTTTCTGAAAAGCTCCAAGTTTCTAAGCGTTGTCTCGTCCAGGACCATGAACTCCTTCGGCGAGTAGAGTCTGATCTCGGAGATGTGGTCGAGGGCCGCGAGATGGGCCGATTCGAGGTAGGAGAGGATCGCGCCGCAGGCTCTCACCGCCGAATCCATGCCCATCAAACCCGACCGGTTTAGCGCCTCATCGCCGAAGCGGTTCAAGAGCCGCGACCTCGCCGTCTCCAGGTCGAACTCGTCATCTTCGAGCTTTTGGGCCGCCATCCCTTCCATCACGTCCAAAAGGCTGGCGTCGGCTGATTGGGCGAGGATGCACTCGGCAGGCCTGAACTTGGCAAGCTCACTGGAGAGTTTCCCTTCGTCGTTCGAGATTTCCGTTGCCAGAAACTCGCCGGTGGAGACGTCCAGAAAGGAGAGGCCGATCTTGTCCTTCTCCTCGACGATCGAAGCGAGGTAGTTGTTCGACCCCTCCTCAAGCATCGAGGGCTCAATGATCGTTCCGGGTGTGATTATCCGGATGATCTCCCTTTTGACCAGGCCCTTCGCCTTCTTCGGGTCTTCCACCTGCTCGCATATGGCGACCTTGTAGCCAGCCTTGACGAGCTTAGGAAGATACGC
>DUKF01000063.1:0-4974 GCA_013329455.1 Methanotrichaceae archaeon
GCCTTCTTCCCCTCGACGACCCCGGCCTTGATCAGAACCGATGGACCGCCGCAGATTGCGGCAACGTACTTTCCTGCTTTGTCCATCCGGCGGACGAGATCCAGGACCCGTTCGTCCTCGCCCAGATTCACAAATCCCGGAAAGCCTCCGGGCAGGACAACGGCGTCGAACTTCTCGGGATCGATCTCGTCGATGACCGCGTCGGGGACGATCTTGATCTGGTGGGACCCCGCGACGGTTCCGATCTCCTTTTCCTTCTCCTCTCCCTTTTCCTTTCCCTTTCCCTTTCCCTTTCGCATTCTCTTCTCGAGGCTCGCGGTCACCACCTCGACCTCGGCCCGTCTCAGGATGTCGACTATCGTTACAAACTCGATCTCCTCAAAGCCCTCTGCCAGGGGAACGACGACCTTCATGCACCACTTCCTCCTTTTTCTCCTCTTCGTCTGCTGGCGAGGAGCTTGGATCTCAAATTTATTATAACTTTCCTAAACTATGAAGTCGAGAGGTGGACTGTCAAGGAAGTGGACTGTCTTTTAAACAGTCTTGTAAACAGTCTCGTAAACGGACTTTCTTTCAACGAGCCTTGCCTTTCACAATTTCACCAGGTCGAAGACCCACCGGCTCACGCCCGGAGCGACGTTCCCGCACCGACGGTAAAACTCGACTTCAAAGCCCTTGTCTTCGAACTCTCGGATGAGGTCCTCAATCTGGTGGCGTTTCTTGAAGGTGTAAAAGTGGATCGCGCCGCCCGCCGGCTTTACGATTGGGCTTATCGCATCTAGGATCTCGTCCTTCCCGTAGGGCGTCGGGACCACGGCCCGATCGAACTTCTGGTTCAGGACGCTGCAAACCGCGAAGGCGTCGCAGTTCACGGTGTCGACGTTGCCTTCGACCCGGTTCAGCTTCGCGTTTTCTGCAAGCCACCTGCACGCCTCGGGACTTATTTCCAGGGCCAAGACCCTGGCGCCGACGGCGGCTATCGGGATTGCGAAGGGGCCAACGCCGGAGAAGGGGACGATCACCAGCTCCCCGGGCCTCGCCTTCGATGCGACCCTCCTTCTCTCGTAGCCGAGACGAGCGTTGAAGAAGACCCTGGCGACATCGAACCTGTACACAAAGCCGAACTCCCGGTGACAGGTGATGGTCTCTTCGCCCGCCAGAACCTCGAAGCTTGCGACCCTTCTTTCACCCTCCAGCATTGATGCCTTGTTGAGGACGGTTTTGATGTACCCGTGATTGGAGATTATAGCTTCTCCGATCGTTTTCTTCTGGCCTTCGAGCGTTGGGGGGATCGAGAGTACGGCTACATTCCCGACGAGGGAAAAGTGGCTTGGGACCTGGTCCCGTTTTTCATCGGGGACGATGCCCCCGAGCTCATCTCTCAGGCTCATCGCTAAGCTCCTGTCTCGATGGCGGGTATTTGGTTCGGCTCTCTTTCGCCGTTGGTTCCGGCTCGTCATTTCATATCGTCATCCGGGGCGGTGTCGCCTGAAAAGCTCTCAGCCAAGGCCGACGAGCTTCTCGCTGATATCCCAGAACCTCTTCTGGAGGGCACGATCTCGGCTGAGGGGCGATGAGGCGGCAGGCTGCGACCTCTCGAAGTAAAGACCGCTTTCCCCCTCTAACTCGGGCGAGGTTGCCAGAAGGATCGAAGTCTTTGCCCCCGTCTTCGGATCGTCGCCCGGATAATCTCCAAATCCCGCCCGCAAGAGCTTGGTCCTCACAACGCCCGGGTGCAGAGCGTTTGCATCGATCCCCGATCCCTTCAGCCTTCTTGAAAGCTCGTAAGTGAAAAGAAGGTTTCCGAGCTTTGATGTGGCGTAGGCCTCGTAGCCGTCAAAGCGCCTTTCGCCCTGGAGGTTCGACCAGTCAACGTGAGCGTCCCGGTGAGCGATCGAGCTCACGGTTACGATCCGAGAGGGCGCGCTCTTTTTGAGGAGGACGAGGAGCAGTTTTGTAAGAAGGAAGGGTGCCAGGTGGTTCACGGCGAATGTCGTCTCGATCCCGTCTGCCGTCAGTCTCCGCTCCTTCATGAAGACCCCAGCGTTGTTGACGAGAACGTCCAGGCGTTCGTGCTCCTCCTCGACTTCAGCTGCGAGTCGGTGAACTTCCATTTGAGACGAGAGGTCCGCCAGGAAGAACTCGATACGGTCGTTGCCGCTCTTTTGGCGGATCTCTTCAGTAACCCGACGCCCTTTTTCGGCGTTTCGACCGTGCAAGAGCACCCGCGGCCCCATTTGAGCGATGGACAGAGCCGTCTGCTTGCCTATCCCGTCGGTGGACCCGGTGACGAGAACGACCTTTCCCTCCATCAAACCGTCCTTCATATTCCAACCTTCTTTTCGTGGTCCAGGGAGGCGCTGGCGGGAACTGACGTGCCGCATATCGTGAACGCAACCTTGGGCCCGAAGACGATGAACTCGTCCAGGACGAAGGCGCTAGCAGCCGCGCGAACTATCAGGCGACCTTTTACAGCCAGCCCATCTTCGTCCAGTGCTCATACTCGTGGGTCCACTCGTCCTTGTTCGCATCGACGATCTTTCCGAACTGCTCCTTTATCATCTTGTGAACTTCCTCCTGCTCGACGTAGACGGCCTTGTTCTTGATGTCTGCAACCAGCGTCTGGCCGAGCTTGAAGGCCTTCTCCATCGCCTCCGCCATCCCATTCGGTACCGCCATGTCGGCTCCGGCGCTTCCAGCAGCGTTCGCTCCCATCGCCACCATGATTCTGTTGATGTAGTCCTCGACCTCCTGATGACCCTGACTTCCGGCCGTCGAGACCGCGCAGGCATACTTTCCGAAGAGGAGCTGGCAGTGGATGGCGTCAGACATCCTATCGATCAGGGTCTTCATCTGGGCCGTCACCAACCCAAAGTAGACCGGCGAGCCCAAAACTAGCCCTTCGCTCGCCATGATCTCGTCGTAGACCTGCCCGAAGTCGTCCTCGTGGACGCACTTTCCCTTCTTGTAGCAGACACCGCAGGCGTCACAGTAGTCGATCTTCAGGCTGCAGAGGTCAATGAGCTTCGTCTCTGCGCCAGCTTCCTTTGCCCCCTCCAATACCGCCTCGACGAGCTTCATCGTCATGCTATTCGCCCCGCGGGGGCTCCCGTTGATTCCAAGGATTTCCATCTCAGTCGTCCTCCGTGCCATCCTAGAAACTGTATAAATTTATATCTGGCGATCGGGTGATTGGAACCGAAAATCGGATCGGTCCAATCCCCAGAAGATCAATCTTCGAGCTGCCACTCCGACCCAGGGGGTCAAATTAAGTAGTTCGAACGCCAAAGAATGGCGAGAGTTGGGACAGAAAGATAGAGGACGAAAACGCGAATGGTGAACCGTCCTTGGGCAGCGGTCGAATTCGGAGGTGGATCGGGTTGGAGAAATTGGGGAAAAATTCACAAGGGGCTCTGAGGGGAGAGACGATCGCCTACTTCTCGATGGAGATCGGCCTGGTGGAGGAGATACCCACCTACGCAGGGGGCCTGGGCACCCTCGCCGGGGACACGGTTCGGTCGAGCGCCGATCTCAGACTTCCTATCGTCGCTGTCACCCTGATCAGCAGGATGGGGAGCTTCCGGCAGGAGCTCAACCCCAAGGGCAGGCAGATCGAGCACCCAGCAGATTGGAATCCCGCGGAGCTGATGGAGCGGCTGCCAGAAAAGGCAAAGGTCCGGATCGGGAAAAGGGACGTCAGTATCGCGGCCTGGCAGTACGTTATTGAGAGCCCCACCGGCGGCACCGTTCCCGTCCTCTTTCTGGACTCCGACCTTGAGGAGAACTCCTCAGATGATAGAAAGATAACCAATGTTCTCTACGGGGGTGACGAGCGGTACAGGCTGAAGCAGGAGATCGTCCTCGGGATTGGGGGCGTTAGGATCCTTGCAGCCCTGGGTTTTCGGATCAGAAAGTACCATATGAACGAGGGCCACTCAAGCCTCCTCGCCCTGGAGCTATTGGAGCGGTGCAAAAGGGACCCGGAGAAGGTCCGGAAAAGGTGTGTTTTCACCACCCACACCCCGGTGGAGGCGGGCCACGACAAGTTCTCCTACGATCTCGCCAGTGAGCTGATCGAGGACGACGACAAAATCGAGATGCTGAAGAGGTTTGGAGGGCGCCAGAGTCTGAACATGACCCTCTTCGCCCTCAACTTGTCCAACTACATAAACGGCGTCGCAAAAAAACACCGGGACGTCTCCAGCGCCATGTTTCCCGGCTACGTCATCCACTCGGTGACCAACGGCGTCCACTCCTACACCTGGACCTGTCCCCAGTTCAGAGAGCTTTACGACCGCTACCTTCCGGGCTGGGCGAACGAGCCCGAACTTCTGGTGAGGGTCGATATCATTCCCGACGAGCTGATGGTGGAGGCTCACGCCGCAGCGAAGACGGACCTGATCGATTTCGTCAACCGATCGACGGGCGCCGAGATGGACCCAAAGGTTCTGACACTGGGGTTTGCAAGACGGGCGACGGAGTACAAGAGGCCGACCCTCCTCTTCTCGGACCTGGACCGGCTGAGGAGGATCAACTCCCGCGGCAAGATCCAGGTGGTGATGGCGGGAAAGGCCCATCCGAAAGATCTCCGGGGAAAGAGGCTGATCGAGGAGATCTTCGGCCACGCAGAGGCACTCAAAGGCGAGATCGAGGTGGCGTACCTCGAGAATTACGACATGGATTTGGCGGCGAAGATGGTCTCGGGGGTCGACGTCTGGGTGAACACGCCGCTTCGGCCCCGGGAGGCCTCGGGCACCAGCGGGATGAAGGCGGCTCACAACGGCGTCATAAACTTCAGCGTTTTGGACGGCTGGTGGATCGAGGGGTGGATTGAGGGTGTGACCGGCTGGTCGATAGGCCCCGAACCTGGCGAGAAGGTCTCACCCGAGGAGGAGAGACGACAGGACCAGGACGACCTCTACAACAAGCTGGAGTACATAGTCGTCCCGACGTTCTATCATCGACAGGACGAGG
>DUKF01000063.1:5000-8256 GCA_013329455.1 Methanotrichaceae archaeon
TACTACTTCAACAGCCACAGGATGATGAGAAGGTACGTCACCGAGGCTTACCTATGAGCTGGACGAAAATTGTGAAATAAGAAGATCGATATTAACAAATAGGATTTAAAAAATCTTGAAAGTTTGCGGTGGGGTTTGAGGAGGTGTCGGATGGCGGATATGGTTTTTAAGAGGCTGATTCTGGTCGTTTACCTGTTGTCGGCCCTCGCTCAAGGGGCGACGGTAACGGTCTGCGCTGGCGGCTGCGACTACTCCAGCATCAAGGCTGCAATCTTCGCCGCGTCTCCGGGGGACGTCGTCGAGGTTCAGAGCGGAAGGTACTACGACCATTTGAACATCAAAAAGAAGATCGAGCTTCGCGGGGTCGATTCCGGGAAGGGTATGCCGATCCTGGACGCTACCGGAAGCGGAAGCCCAATCACGATCTCAGCCGATGGCGTGGTCGTCGAGGGGTTGAGGCTGATGAACGGGGGGCCGGGCTCTTCCGGAATTTTGGTGCATTCAGACGACGACGTCATCCTGAAAAATGATGCCAGCAACAACTACGTCGGAATCCACCTTGTCGGGAGCAAAAATTGCACTGTTCAGGGGAACGTCGCCAACGGCAATCTCGAGTTCGGCCTGCGACTGGACGACTGCACAGGGAACATGATCTATGAGAACGAGATGATGAAAAACTTCATGCAGAACGCCTTCGACGATGGAACAAACTTCTGGGACAACGGCATGGTGGGTAACAGGTACGGAGACTTCGACGATCCCGACGAGGGCTGCAGGGACGAGAACATTGACGGCCTCTGCGACAGCGGCCGCGAGATCCCGGGCGGATCGAACCTGGATAGGTTCCCCATGGCGGGAGGTTAGAGCATGGTATTCGCACCCCTTCACTGGATCCCGTCCCTCATCGCCGCGGTCCTGACGATCGCCCTCGTCTTCACCAGAGGCGGGCCGCCCCATAAGATCCTCGCCCGAGTAATGATCCTCTTTGCGCTTGTCGGCCTCGTCGGCTATCTCCAGAGGGGCGACTTTCACCTCCTCACCCTCGACCTTCACGCCTTTCACTCCTGGACCGGCCTTGCCACACTAGTGTTCTCGGTGTATGTCTTTTCGACGAAGAAAGTCCTCCAAAAAAATGTTCGCCATTGCAATCTCGGACGCGCCGCAGCCCTCCTCGCAGCAGTCACCCTCACGATCGGCCTATCGATGCTGACGGGCTTGGCACCCACAGGCCCGGACGAGGCGACACCATCGACCTCCGTTCAGGCTCCAGCATCAAGCGATCTTCCTGAAGTGGAGGTGGTCGAGTACGCCGGGATGAAGCTGACGCCTCTTTCGGAGCAGAGGAACAACGCCATCGAGGGGACTCAGTACATCGACCGGGAAACGTACCGTTTGAAGGTGACCGGCCTCGTCGATGAGGAGATCGAGATGAGCTACGACGACCTGCTCGACCTGCCCGCTTATTCGGAATTTGTCAGGATGCCCTGCGTCGAAGGGTGGGGATTTGACGCCAAGTGGACCGGCTTCAGAGTGGCTGACCTTCTGGATGAAGCAGGCCTTCGGCCCGAGGCGGCGTACGTGGTATTCTACTCTGCTGACGGCTACTCCACGGGCCTGGACCTCGACTACCTGAGGGAAGAAAATATCCTGATGGCCTACGGGATTAACGACGTCACCCTCCCTCCTGAGAGGGGCTTTCCCCTCCAGCTGGTGGCGAAGGACAAGTACGGCTACAAGTGGGCGAAGTGGGTGACCGAGATTGAGGTGGTGGCTGAGGAGCAGAGAGGGTTCTGGGAGTCGAGAGGGTACAGCAACAGCGCCAACGTCGGCGAGTTTCCCTTCGGCTGAAGGGACTTTTCGAGAGTGCGAATCGCGATGGATAGAGAGGAAGGAATAAGAGAAGAAGAGAGGAGAGAAGAGGAGTAGAGGAAAGGGGAGAGACCGACCCATCACTTGCGAATGTCGATCTCTACAGGCCCGTCCGCGATCTGCTCAAGCTTCTCCTTCAGATCAGCCAGGTCCTCTGAGAGTCGCCCCTCCATCGCTGCAAGATTCCTTCTCCGTTCCTCAAGATCTGCTTCTAGGGCTGGGATCTTTTGCCGAACCCGGCCGCGCTTCTCCTTCAGCCTCGAGGTCTCGCGGCCGCTTTTGGAGAGGTTCCGCTCGAGCTCCTCGATCTCTTTGTTGAGCTGAAGGTGGCGAGCCTTGAGGACCTCCAGGGGCCTGTCCTCCAGAAGGTGGTCGATATGCTCCAGGACCCGCTCTCTCTTCTTGTCCCGGAGACCCAGAACGTCAACGTTCGACTTCAGCTCCAATAGCGCTCCCGAGATCTCACCATCCAGTGCATTGGCAGGGGAGCCGGATAGCTGCTCGAAGACCTCCCGGTACTCGAGAGTAATCCGATCGCTGGAGTCCTGTTTTACAACCCTCGAGAGGGCCTTGGTGAGAGGAGATACAAGGTCTGCCATGCTCATCTCAATCTGGTCACGTTCCCTCAGCTTCCGCTCTAGGGACTTTTTCATATCGAAATTCTTCTTCCCCTCGTCGCTTCGGGTCCAGGACTCGATCTCTTTTTGGTGTCCCCTCTCGCGATCCCTCATAACGTCCAGAAGGCCTTCGTCTTCGGAGATCTCGGTTTTGAGAGACTCGATCTGTTCATGCTTCTCGTGGACCTGTGAAGCGAGGGCCGCCGCCTCCACGAACTTTCCAAGGCTCGATTCCCGTTCACTGACGGCCTCGCCGAGGTCTGTGATGTGGCGGCTGATCGCCACGATATCGGAGTTGATCATCTCCACTTCCCTTGGAAATAGGGCGGCGGTGTAACTCTGAGCCCGCCCGAACTTTTGGACCGTATTCTGGAGATGCTTCACTATCGTTGAATTGTACTCCTCGACCGATTTCAGGTCCGCTCCCGGGGGTGGGGCAAGCCTTTCTGATAGAACCCTCATCTGCCGCGCCACCTTCTCTCTTGTGGCAGTTCCCGCCTTGAGGAGCCTGGGCGGTGCGCCCTCTTTCGGTTCTGCCGACTCCAGGACTTTCAGGTCCCCTTCGAGATTCTTTGCCACCCTCTCTATCTGGCCGTAGAGCGACCGAACCGTCCCTTCGAACTCGGGCTCCTGGGATCTGTCACTCAGCCACTCCTCGACGTAAGAAAGGGCCAAGGTCGAGGGTGCAACTTCGTCCTGGCGGACCTCGTCGACTTTCTCCTTCTGGAATATCTTTTTCAACCACTTCAAGGCCATCCTCACCTCTCTTG
>DUKF01000018.1:0-304 GCA_013329455.1 Methanotrichaceae archaeon
GTAGAGCATCGTGTCGCTTTCGGGGTCTGTCGCTCCCGCAGTCCATACGATCGATGTACCAGCGTTCTTAGGACTTGCCTTGTCCGGAACGAGGCTGTTTGCGATCGGCGGCTGGTTAACCGGAGCAGGAGCAGGTATTGTCACCAGGAAATCGGCCACCTTGAACGAATCGTAACCTCCCGGTCCCTCGTGGTTTCCGTCCCTTATCCACACGTTGACCTGGTTACTACCGGCATCTGCTGGAATTGTTGCCCATGTCCATGTGTTGTCCGCGCTCCAGTCTCTCTTCGCGACCCATGCGTTG
>DUKF01000018.1:463-5338 GCA_013329455.1 Methanotrichaceae archaeon
GAGGCTGTTTGCGATCGGCGGCTGGTTTATAGCAGGTTCAGCTCCTAATAATGTAGCAGATTCTGTACCTACTGATATGGTGACAGACTTCTTACCTTTTGTTTCTGCTTCAGTTACGGTGTAATCCACTATCTTGTAGTCGCCCCAGGTCTCTGCAGCGACGTTTTCAGGGTCGCCGATCCAGACGTTGATCTGGTAGTCGCCTGGCTGGTCCGGCGTCCAGTCCCACTTGTTGCTGTTGTCCCATTCTTGTTTTGGCTGCCACTCTTCGCTAGGCGAGGGGCCCTTCAGCCAGAACCTGTACGAAATGGGATCGCCATCAGGGTCCGTGGCGGTGGCGGTCCACTTTATTTTAGTTCCTACGTCCTGTGGGCTTGCCTTGTTAGGTGTGAGATCTCCAGCGATTGGCGGCTCATTTGCCATCACAGTAGATGTCGCGAAAACACCAAGAATCAATAGCGTCAGAGCTAGGTGTAATGCGTTTTTGCAATTGCGTTTGACAAAATCGCCGGAGGCATTTTTTAGTTTGACCTCGGCTTTCTTCTTCAATGAGGGATCTTTCATCTCGAATACCTCCCACTTTTCGATCAGCATGTTCATTCTCTGATCGAAATCGATGGATTGTGATTTTAAATATCTATTTTTCACATCAGAGTTCCGTCGGGGCTAGATTCCACGACATCGTTTCACGTGAACGAGATGTAAGTCGCGTATAGATATACAACTTAGTTAGTATTTCCTAATAATAAAGTTTGTCGGATGGATAAATTGGAATTCGACCAACCTTCACTAACATTCTAAAGATTGGGAACGAATGTGGAATATTATTTTTATCGAATACCCCGCAGCTTTGCTGCGGGGTGCATCGCCGCCAGTTTGACTTGATTTTTAGATTGTGCCCCATGAATGCTTTCATGGTCATAGATCGTGCCGCTGGCCGCTATAGTATGAGCGATATTATCGCCAATACGATGAATATTATAACCAGCCATTTGGCGATATCCATCGATAGGCCCGCGACTCCACGTGCTCCCAATACTGTTGCTATGAGGGCGAGTATGAAGAACACTATAGCCAAGCCGATCAAGTCTGCCATTTTTATAAACTCCTAGAAGATGAGTGGAACATATCAAGGATTTGTTCCACTCATCCTCCGATCTATGCAGGCGGCATTGATCCTGATGTTTCCGGGGTAAACACATCCACGATGACTACGTTGCTCGGTTGGTTGTTAACCACAAAGTAGAGCATGTGTCTTCCCACCTGGTCGGCATAGAAGTCCATGGTGTTATAACCTTCGGAGAACTGATACGTCTTGTACCTCGGAGCGGTTGTGTCGCCCTGAACTACCTCGTAAAATCCAGCATGTCCTCCGATGGGCACATTGGCAACCAGTTGCAGATAGTTTCCAACCGGGCTTACCACATATTGCGTCCAATTCGTTTCTCCTCGAATCCAGAGGTCATTGGTCAAGGAGGGGGCGAGGGTTAAATACTGAGAGTATGGCAATCCCAGACCAGCGCCGTAGTATACGTTGGAAGGTGCTTCCGTCGCAATATCAAACTCGGCAGGATCACTTACTATACCGCCTGTAATGGGGACGGGGGTCCCTTCTGTTTCATAGTACCATGTTCTTGTATAGTACTCTTGGTAGGGCGAGAAAGTCGTGTCGGGAATTTCTTCGGTATAGAATGCAATATCCGAGCTGTACCAGGGGAAGATGGGAACGGGCTGATCGAGCCACTGCACCATGCCAGATATCCCTGAGTCCCCCGAGTCACCCTTGAACCCAATGCGGTTGATGTCGGGGCTGAGCCAATCTCCGCTGGACCCCATCCCGCCCAATTCCATTTGTCCGTATGCCTGGAATGAAAGGCATATTAGTGCTATCGTACATAGCAAATATTTGCTGTATCGCATTTTCAACATCTCTTGTTATAATATATTTGATTTGGTTCCACGAAGGTCGTTTTTCCCTCTAATACTTAGTACAGTATCTCTAAATAAAAAGCTTTTGGTACCAATAATCTGAAGTGCCAAGATGTATATATACCAAAAGCTCATCATCCAGATTTATGCCCAAGACTACATTGACACTATCTGATTCTGTAGCAAAAACCCTGAAGGTTTATACCGTACAAACCAAAAGCAGCATGCATGCTCAAAGCCAGGTAGTCGAAGAGGCCTTGATAGAGTTCTTCGAGAAACGTGGTGTTAAAACCGAAGTATGACTCCTTCCCTTCTACCTAAAGGGGCAGAGCTTCCTGTTTCATAGAGTTGGTTGCTCCGATCTCTCGACAGGCACTCCCCCTCGGTCCGAGGGTGCGAATGTTCAAGCCTCCACCAGGGTGTAAGCGGCGAAGAGCCACCATCCGGCAGCTCGGCATCGGCTAATGGGGCCTGTCTGGAATTGGGTCACGGGAGTGATTCTCTGCAAGCTCGGACGAATCTACTGCGTCTGGTGCAGACGTTTTTATTTTGATTTGAATACCCCGCAGCTTGCTGCGGGATGCGTCGCCGAAATTTAAATGAGCATCTTCGATAAATATAACCTCTGACCTACGAAACCCAATCCATTCAGGATCATGGCCTTTATGATTTCGGAATGCTCTAGATTGTGATTTCCGATCTTGGGAATCCGATCATCGATCAGATCTGCGATATCAAGCAGATCAAATACACCTGCAACTAAACCAAGATGATCAAGTGGAAGGGTCCTTATCTCCATGGTCGCTACTCCTAAAATCCGATATAACCCGATATTTAATAAATCTTTGCTATAAATTTTCGCGAAAATGTTAGGAAATTAAACCGTTAGTGCGAAACGACGGGTGGATTATGAGAATCCCGCCAAAATAATGAGGACGGGCGACTCCCGTCCTGCCACTCAGGAGCTTTCCGGATACTGGGCCACGATCTCGCTGTTCGCGTCGATCAGGGTCGCAACCTCTCCGTCATCCCATACGAGGTCGTCTCGCCCCCAGTAAAGATCATTCTCGGTGTCGTTTCCCTGACCGGTGTGGACCTTGACGACAGCTTCTGGGGCGAGGACGAAGCCCTCAGAGAAGGAGTAAGTGTTGTTCTCCTCGTCCACCAGGGTCCAGAAGGTGAAATCCTGGCTCGCCATCCCGGGGTTTGCGATCTCCGCCCACTCATCCTCGTCCGCGTAGCTCAGACCCGTGATGGTCACAGCCTCGTCCGTCTCGTGCATGATGTCGCCGGGAGTGATATCTTCGGCAACGGCCAGCCCCAGAAAGAGGGCTGAGATCAGCAGAGCGATCTGCACAAATCTTGAGTTTTTCATGACTAACCTTCCACTTTT
Organism: Methanotrichaceae archaeon; assembly: GCA_013329455.1. Lineage (GTDB taxonomy): Archaea > Halobacteriota > Methanosarcinia > Methanotrichales > Methanotrichaceae > Methanocrinis > Methanocrinis sp9297u. The sequence goes on from DUKF01000018.1 coordinate 3,786, forward strand.
TACCCTATTTGTCTCTGCGAATCGATTTAAGCTTTTCTTCCCAAAAAGCCTCACTCAAAAACCGAGTTTCGCCCTTCTGAGGACCGAACCACTTTCGAATGATAATCCCCTTTCAGTCTGCAAAATGGAGCAACGATTATATACAGTGATTATAATGCCCAAAAAGTAAGGTATCTGAGAATGAAATTAGTGATGAACTTGACAAATAAACCTCGAAGGGAGAAAAGCCCCCCACACAGGTTTGATCGACGTTTGAATGCCCCAAGGCTCGCTCCGGGACGCGCCGCCGATTTTTGACCGACGGCAGATCCAGGCGGAATTTGCCCTCGGGCCGAATCTTGGGTGATGCTCTTTGATTTGGTTGATGTTTCGATATAGACCAATTCCAGGCGTACCACCGGTTCAATCTAATTGTTTTATTCTATCGGTACCTTCTTGCCAGATCTACTCGCCTTTTCTGCATCTGCATCAGCGGACGCATGTTTTATTTCCGCCTTTGCCTTCTTCACGTCGGCCTTCAAGTCTGCCTTTGCCTTATCCACACCAGCTTCCATATCAGCCTTCAAATTAGTTGCAGCCTTCTCTATATCAGCCAAACCTTTCTTTGCACCGGCCTTTGCCTTCGCTACATTTTCACTTGTCATTTTTGATTCCACCAACCATTTATGTGTCGTGGGTGTTGGCTGCTGAAACTAAGCCCATAAACCAACAGCTTGCAGCTAAACGAAACATCAACCAAATCAATGAGCACTACCGAAGCTTGCAAAATTGAAAAAGTAAAAAGATCAGGCGAAGGGATGTTTCGCCGAGTCCTTTTTCGCGAGCGCCTCTTTCACCGTCGGCTCGCCCTTAATCGCGCGCTCGATCGCGAGCTTTGTGGCCTCGTAGTTGTAGTCTTGGACCTTCTTTTTGTCTTCGGCATCCCATTCGATGAAGACCGAGACTATGATCAACAGGTCCTCGGCATCCGCCTCGGGGATCGTCCCCTCCGACACGCAGTCCATCACGGCCTTTGCCACGGCCGTCTGGGCAGGACCGAACATTAAAAGGGCCTGACTGGCGCTCGTGATCGTCACCTTGTTCACCATGAGAGTGGCGGGCTTGGGCGGAAGGTTCGGCTCGAGGACCGCCAGAAGCGGAGTGTGGCCCATCCTCGGCGAGGCGAGGGCCGTTACGAAAGCCTGCTCAACCGCGCTTCCTTTTCTTCCGATCACGAGGTCTATGTGAGCGACCTCGGGTCCCTCACCGATCAGCGCTTCTCCAACAAGAGCGTTTTCGAAATGATGGGTCATGTTTTGATCTCCCAGGACTGACATATGGGATCAGTCTCAACACTCATATTCGAGATGATGTTTTATATATTTTCTCGGGTGAAGATAGATCCCAGACCGTTGGAGTGATAAGTCGTCAAAGCCGATGATTCATCGCTACGGAGGATGAGTCGATCGATGAAGAACATCGCCTGGGCCGTCACCGGGGCTGGCCACTACCTGGCCGAGAGCGTGGCGGCGATGAGGGAAATCTCGCGAGAGAACAGGGTCTGCACCTTCGTC
>DUKF01000172.1 GCA_013329455.1 Methanotrichaceae archaeon
GAGGAGCTTCTCGTAAAATACGGCGGTGTACTCCTCGGGAGTCAACCAGTGGGTCCTGTGCCCTGTGGCCTCCATCACCGAGAATATCTCCTTTATCACCGCCTCCATGATCTCTCTTGAATGGGGCCATTGGCCGAGGATGCCGTAGGGTACGCTGAAGATTGCACCGAGGGGGTTCAGGGCGCAGTTGTAGAGCATCTTCGCCCAGAGATCCTTTCCAACGTCTTCGACGACCTCAGTGGGTATGCCACCTTTGGAGATCGCCTCTGCAAGGGGCCTCATGGGGTTGAGGTCTGAGCCGAAGAGGCTTCCCAGGTGGATCGAGTCGGCGTGGACCGTCACATCGACTACGTTTTTCTGGGGCCTTTGAAAGCCGGTGATCACCCTCGCGTTGTAGATTTTGTCTTTGGGAAAATGATCGTTGAAAATCTCGGTGTTCCCCCAGCCGTTCTGGAATAGGACGATCTTGCCCCTATTGCCGAGGATTTCGGGGCGGAGGGATAGTTCAAATGCTGCCCTCTCGGAGCCGTTGGACTTGGTGCAGACGAGGACATAATCATAATCGCAATCGCAGCTGCAGTCACGGCTGGATTTGTTTTGGGGAACGTCGTTTAAAGAGGCGTACGATCCGAACTTGTCGGGTCCGAACTCGAAGGAGCCAAAGATCCCGGTCCTCACCAGGCCGTCCTTCCTCAAAGCCGAGACCGTCCCCTCTCTTGCGATTATGTCGACCTTTTCGCCGGACCGGATCAGGCAGCTTGCAATCCCGAGCCCGACCGCGCCGCCTCCGTAGATTAAAGCCTTCATCCTAGAGCCCTCAAAAGGGCTCTTTTGGACTTAATCTACTTCACCTCTTCCCCCGCTTCATGGAGATCGCTTTCAAGCCCGCCCTCCAGGTCGGCGGCGAGAGGAGGAATCTAATCATGGGTGGAACAGTTTTGTATGGCCAGATCCTCAGCTTCCCCTCAACAGACCCCTCAAGCGTCTCCTCGGAGAAGCAGGGCACGATCCTCGCCCTCAGCGGGGTGAGGGCTTCCAAAGGGATCAGAACCGCCCAGAGAAGGCCGACGACCTCTGCCGTCTCCGCCGGATCTGAGAGTCCAAGCCTGATATCGATCCATAGGAATTGGACTCGAAGAGCTCTGACCAAGCCCCTCAATAGATGCGTCAGGTTTCTGAGAAAGCCCTCGGTTCTCAGCACTTCGAGGGCGATTCTGGACGAACCCGGACCCACCTTCGTATCTTTCTCCTTCCCTTTTTTCTCTTCCTCGTTCTCCGAGGGCCCCTGCTCGACGGCGCTGCGAGACATGTCTTTCTGGAGGAGGCCGAAGAGCCAGCCGATTTTCATCCTGGTCTCGGGACGATCCCCGCCTCTTGAAACCCTCCCCTCCAGATCGATGGGAACCAGGAGGAGAAGCGCCAGTAAAATGAGAAGGAGAAGCAGGAGCAGAAGCGCTGAGTCCAGGATCGAGAGGTGGGTCATGGAGGGCTTTCACCCTACTCCACCTTTATCCCCTTTCCTTTCCCTTCCTCTTTCTTCTCCTCGGACCCTTTATGCTTCCTTTTCTCTCTATCCTGTTCCCACTCGTCGATCTCCTTCTTAATCAGCTGGGGAACCTTCTCTACCACCCGGTCGATCATGGAACCGCTTCCTTCCCGGACCGGCTCCACCCGGACCATGTCTTCCTCTATGATGATCACGGCCACGGGCTTCATGCCAAAGCCGCCACCTGCGCCGCCGCCGGTCCCTTCATCCTCCTTTCCGGATCCCGCCCCGGCCCCGAATGCGGCACCGACGCTCAAAAGCGGGACTACGGTCTTTTCGCCGGCCCTGATCGCCTCACCGATGACGGTTTTGCTCGTCAAGAGCTTCTCCATCTCGGTGATGGTGGCCTTCAACAGAGTTTCAACTTCGCTCATATTTCATCCTCATATAGAATGGGCGCTGAGACGTTAAAAACATTTCCTAAGAATTACGTCAGAGGAATGTGGAAGGGGATAGAACGACGCAAGATAGGACGATACCAGCATTTCGTCTTTATTCCTCTCTCATGGCGGTCATTCAAATGCAGAAGGTGGATATCCAGAGGATCATGATCACATCAGATCTTTTAACACTAAATTTGGTAAAAATATGAAAATATCCGTTGGCGAGAGGGTATAGAAGGATCATGAGAGCGAACTGGGTGTATCAGGAAGATCAACCGGTGGTTAGAACTGGAGAGTGGGACATATTTCGTTTGGAAATCCTGGATCACCTGATACTGAGCTTATACACAGATCTTCCGGAAATGATCGGCTCAAAGATGAATAAGGGGGTCCATTCCAAATTAAAAATTACTGAAATACTGGATATCTTTTCAAACCCAAAAATAATCATGGAAATGGGTTATTGAAGGTTGAAAAGTCCGAAAATAGACTGTTCTTCACAAAACACTTCAACCTTTTTTAACTACACTAAGTCAAAGTATTTATATCAAAACACAGCAAAATCTAAGGTGGACGCTCAAGAGACGCTCAAGTCAGAACCTGGAGATTTTGGCAGGTCAGATTAAAATTCGTCAAACTCGTTGGCCCGGTGGCCTCCGCTCCAGAATCATCGTCGGATCCTTTGGATCCTTCATTTTGCGACCTTCGAACCCAGGAACCATCATCCGAAATCCAACCTTCTAGATCGGGCCAGCGACAAAAGGAGGCCCTTATTATGACGTGGCAAGAAGAACTCAAAGAGAATATAAGCTCCATCGAAGGGCTGAAGGAATACATCGATATAAACCCGAATGAAGAGAACCCGTTACAAAAAGTCATAGATGCTCACCCCATGAGCATAACAAGGTACTACATCTCCCTTATAGACAAAAGCGACTCCAAAGACCCGATAAGAAAGATGGCCGTCCCCTCGAAGGAGGAGCTGAACCTCGTAGGCTCTTACGACACCAGCGGCGAGAAGGAGAACACCAAAATGCCGGGCCTCCAGCACAAGTACGCCCAGACCGCTCTTGTCCTCTCGACCAATCGCTGCGCCATGTACTGTAGACACTGCTTTCGAAAGAGGCTCGTCGGCCTTCCCAACGACGAGGTGATGCGCAGGTTCCAGGAGGCGGCAGAGTACATCAGGGGCCATCGGGAGATCAACAACGTCCTAATCACCGGAGGAGATCCCCTGGTCCTCCCAACCGAAGTCCTCGGTCAGTTCCTGGAGGACCTATCCTTCCTCGATGGTGGTTCATTCATCAGGTTCGGAAGCCGCATTCCAGTAACCTTCCCCGAGCGGATAATCGAGGACAAAAAGCTCCAGGAGGAGCTCGAGAAGTACTCGAGACGGGATCGGAGGGTCTACCTCGTAACCCAGTTCAACCACCCCAAGGAGGTCACCCATCAGGCAGCGGAAGCTGTCGACACCTTGATGCGCTGCGGCGTAGTCGTCAACAACCAGACCGTCCTCCTCAAGGGTGTAAACGACAACCCCCAGACCCTCGCAGAGCTTCAGAACAAGCTGGTCAGCATAGGCGTCAACCCCTACTACGTCTTCCAGTGCAGGCCCGTCAAGAGGGTGAAGCACCACTTCCAGGTCCCCCTCTGCCGGGGCTGCGAGGTCGTCGAGGAGGCGAAGAGAAGGCTGAACGGCCACAGCAAGAGGTTTCGGTACATCATGTCTCACAGGACCGGCAAAATCGAGATCGTAGGAACCATGGATGATGAGATTTACCTCAAGTATCACCAGGCCAAGGACAAAAGCGAGATCGGACGGCTCTTCAAGCGGAGGCTGACCGAGAAGGCAGGCTGGCTCGACGATCTGTTGCCGGTCGGGGACTTTTCGGAGTCGAAGGCTGCCACCCGAAGCCACCCGGCGCAGTCGCAGCACTGGGGCCATCATCAGGCGCATCGGTACAGGTGACACTCGATTATCTGGTTTTATGGGCCAATCCAGCTTTCGGCGGCCCCCTGCTTTTTTTAAGGAAATAGCCCGAAGGTACAATCCCTCCCACGACACGAGAAAATCGAAGCTAGGCTATTTTAAATCAATCTCGAATAAAAACGACAACAGCTTATCGTATCAGCCACTCCCTGGAGTTCGGGCGCTCGGGAATTCCTCCACATTTGCAAAGGTTTGGCAAGACTCGCCCGATGCTATCGACTACCTCTAATTAAACGTCAGCTCTTTCTACCACAATCAAACTTCTCGCAGAATTCTCGGTCCGCAGAAGCCCAGTAGCATAACTATTAGGCTGGCGCAAGGATCATATATTTCGGACGCCTCTAAAAATATGGTGATGACTGAGACGAAGAAGATCAGCCACTGCCAGAATCAAGGGGGGTTAAATATGAGAATAATCGCGTTAGTTTCTATGGCGACGATATTCGGCCTGATTTTTATGGTCTGTCCATCAATTTGTACAGAGGCCGAAGATGACGGGATTGTCACCACAGGCGAAGTTGAGATCTTGGCCGGGTCCTTTGTCAGTTTAGAGATGGATAATCTCCGGGCCCAGGATGATAGAGTTCAAAAAGCGGATCAGTATCTTGCGAGCCTTGGTTTCCAGCCGGCCAAAGAGGAGATGACTGACAACTTATTCGGAATTAAGCAGAATTACTCCGGGCTAGTAGATGGGGTGGATGAAGAGCAGACTTATGAGCTCTACCTCCAGGAGTATTCAAACCCCGATTCGGAGATGACCGCCGCCGTCGGCCGGATTGTGTTAAGAGACTCTGCGGGAACTTATACAAACACCTACACCTTCATCCTGGAGGCTCCGAAGGCGGACGTCTCTTCGATCCAGGAATATTACGTCGGAGGGTCGCCGGTGGCGCTTGAGATAGTGGAGGCGAACAGCTGGTGGACCTGCATTATAGGCCAATTGCCCAAGATCGGAGATGAGTGCGGATCGTCGATCAAAAATTGTAGCCCAACAGCCACATCCATCGTAGGCTATATCGGTTGTGTCGCCACCAACTGCGGTCCCAGCTTCTCTAAGGCCTCGATCTGCTGCAGCTGCGGTTGCGACCGGTGGTGCAGGTGGGCGTACGGATGCTGTAACATGTAATTGTCGGACTGGAATGGTAGTATAAACGTCATAGGCGTTTTATACTGCCAAAAATTTCTATTTAGTTGTATCGTTTAACCGAAAACAAACGGCAACAACTCTCTTCTAAAGAAAATTAGTGCCCAGACCCGGATTCGAACCGGGGACAGCCAGATCTTCAGTCTGGCGCTCTCCCGGACTGAGCTACCTGGGCAAGTTAGGTGGGCTCGATGCGATTCGAACGCATGATCCCCGCCATGTCAAGGCGATGTCATAACCAGCTAGACCACGAGCCCACAACCAACGGATGCTCCAACTGAGCTTTTCAAAGATAAATCCTTCGGTCAGGGCCGGACGAAGGGACCGAGAAAAACGGGAAGAGAAGAAGGTGAGGGCGGGAAGGTTGGGTGGTGTGTGGAGGAAGGCTGGAAGATCTGGGCGAAGGATGGTGGGCAGAAAGAGAACAAGAAAAAGAGCGAGAAAACAAAATGGAACAGAAATGGAAAAAAGGCGGGGAGAAATGAGGCGAAAAGCAAAGCCCCTTCGGGACTTCACCTCACCTTACTTCCTGGTGATACTCGTTCAGCGCCTTGATGGTGATCTCGCCGGTTTTGGCGATCTCGATCGCCTGGGCCGCGGCCCGCGCCGCCTGGACCGTGGTTATGTAGGGTACGTGGTAGTCGACGGCGTTTCTCCTGATCTGGAAACCGTCCTTGACCGACTGTTTCGTCGTCGGCGTGTTTATTATCAGGCTCACCTCGCCCCGCTTAATGTAGTCGAGGACGTTCGGGCTTCCGATGTAGATCTTGTTGACCTTCTCGACTGAAATTCCCATCCCTGCGAGGAAGTCGGCCGTCCCATCGGTGGCGATGATCGAAAGGCCAGACTCGGCGAGCTTCCTTACGACCTCGGCGATCGGCCCCTTGTCCTCGTCCCTAACCGAGATGAAGACGATTCCTTCTGTTGGAAGGGTGTTGTCGGCGCTCAATTCCGCCTTGAAGAAGGCGAGTCCCGGAACGTAATCGATGCCCATCACCTCTCCTGTCGACCTCATCTCTGGTCCCAGGAGTGCGTCGGCTCCCGGGAGCTTGTCGAAGGGGAGGAGAACCTCCTTCACCGAGACGAAAGGAAGAGTCGGCTCTTTGGTGTACCCCAGCTCCTGGAGGGTCTTTTCGATCATCACCCCTGCCGCGATCTTGGCGAGTGGCAGGCCCACCGTCTTCGAGACGAATGGTATGGTTCTGCTGGACCTGGGGTTTGCCTCCAGGACGTAGACGATCCCTTCCTTGTAGGCCATCTGGATGTTGAGGATCCCCTTCACCTGGAGGGCGATGGCGATCTTCTTGACGTATTCCCGGACGGTGTCAAGGACCGCGGGCGGTATCGTCTGGGGCGGAATGATGCAGGCGCTGTCGCCGGAGTGGATTCCAGCCTCCTCGATGTGCTCCATTATCGCGCCAATCAGGACCTCCTCGCCGTCCGAAACGGCGTCGACGTCGATCTCGATGGCATTCTGGAGGAAGTCGTCGATGAGGATCGGGTGCTCCGGCGCGACCCTTACAGCCTCCCTCATGTAAACCTCAAGCTCCCTCTCGTCGTAGACGATCTCCATCGCTCTGCCGCCGAGGACGTAGCTCGGCCTCACGAGAACCGGGTAGCCGATCCTCTTCGCCTCGGCTTTCGCCTGATCTGGGGACGTGGCGTAACCCGCCTCGGGCTGGGGTATCCCCATCTTCCTGAGGGCGAGGTTGAACCTCTCTCTGTCCTCGGCCATGTCGATGTTCTCGGGGCTGGTTCCCAGGATCTTGGTATCCAGGCCCAGTCTTGCGATCTCTTTTTCCAGGGGGTCGGCGAGGTTGACCGCGGTCTGGCCACCGAACTGGACCATGACTCCGTAGTACCTCTCCTTCTCGATGATGTTCACGACGTCCTCGAGAGTGAGTGGCTCAAAGAAGAGCTTGTCAGAGGTGTCGTAATCGGTGGAGACGGTCTCGGGGTTGTTGTTGACTATGTGAGCCTCGATCCCCTGAGCCCTGAGAGCGAGGACCGCGTGGACGGTGGAGTAGTCGAACTCGATCCCCTGGCCG
>DUKF01000064.1 GCA_013329455.1 Methanotrichaceae archaeon
CGAGTAGCGGGATGTTTCGGGGACGGTAAGCTCGCAGGGCACCATGGCCCGACCCCCCAGATCTTCGTTTCCAGTGTTCTCGACATCGCCACGCATCGCCTCGATCGGGACCTCGGTGAGATTCGAGTTGAAGTCGCCGCAGGCGACGATCAGGGCGTTCTCGTCTTCATCGAAGAGCTGATCGATCAGGATCCGGGTTTCGAGAGCCTGGCCGACCCTCTTCATCGCTGATATGAAAAAGCCCTCCGCCCAGCCTGAGGCCGTCTTCCAGCTGTATCCGTCCACCTGACCCTCGACGTAAGAGGGCCTCCTGGACTTGAGGTGGAGGTTGATGACATCGAGAGTCTCGCCCTCCACCTTCACCCTCGCGTGAAGTATCGGACGTTCCCAGGTCACACGTTCTGCTTCTTCTTCTCCTTCCCCTTCATCTATCTTCTCCATAACCTTCCGATAGAGGGGTGCCGGCGCGTATTCGTGCTTGTACTGGCGGTGCGAGACGATCTCGTACCGGCTCAGTATGACGAGATTTCTCTCGTCGTAGACCTGCTTTCCGTCCTTGGTCTTGGTCGATACCATCGAGTAGTCGGCGTAGGGCGTGTCCTTGATCAGCCGGTTCAGGGCCAGCAGGCGTCGAGGTTTGCCCTTCTCCTCCTGGCCGTTTACCTCTTGCAGGCAGAGGATGTCGGCCTTGAGCCTCAAAAGCTGGGGCCTCATAACAGAGATCCTCTTAGCGAGCGTCGGCTTGTCGCCAGGTTTGTCGTCGAGGTTTTCCAGGTTGAAGGTTGCTATGCGCAGCTTGTTCAAAATTCTGCCTCCTTTTCGATTTGGGGTGGTTAGGTTGTACTGGATTAACTAACTTATCTTCGAAGAAAGTAAGAGAGGGTTCGGGATGCTTCGGCTTCCGAAGGCGATGGGATTGCATTGAGATCGACCCGCTTCAGGACCACAGCCTCAATCGTCCGTACTTTCTTTTAAATTGAATATCCTGCAACTTGTTACAGGGTGCGGTGTTTGACTCGCCGCGCTCAGCGACACCGGCGCTAGCCCAGGAGCGCTGGATGATGGCGGCCGAGTGAGTGGTGCGCCACGGGAGATGGCTACCTTGTCCGGGGACGGTGCTGCCATGGGGAAGGTATGAAATTAAAGGTACGCAGTGCAGTTTTGATCTTAAGTAGAGATATCATCCAGATCAAAAACAATCATCCCACCATCCCTTAATTCGCTTTTGTTTTCTATTTTTTTCGCAACAACTACGAAATATTCCTGCCGTTTTTCATTGTTCCAGCGCACACATTTTGATTTCTCTTTTAGATCGTCAGATATCCGTCTTGTATTATCGGCTGTCAGATTCTGCCATTTACATTCAACAAACATGATCTCTTTTGAGTCCTCATTTAATGCAACAATATCGATTTCATATGTATTCACCCCTTTTTGCTTTCCAGGAATCTTACCCCATTGCCTCCCGATTCTTTCAAAAGCAAAGGGTAATTCGCCAGCAATGTTCAGATCTATGAGGTACTGTTTCGCGATATCTTCAAAAATATGACCGAGATACTGGTCGTATGTGGTGTCTATTCGCAAAATTGCTGCATCCCTGTTTATTTCGAGGATGGACCTTGCTGGATACACATATGTATACCAGAATTTCATGAAATTGTCTGCCAGGGCATAGATGGAGCCAGTCTTTATGTCTCGTGGTTTTTTAAGAACTACAGCCCATTCTTTGGTTACAAATCCAAGATTTATGAGAACACGCAAATACTTCGGGAGATTCTGGACCGGTATGCCGGTTTCGTTTGAGATTTCAGATACCCGGTTCTTGCCCTTTGAGGTTGCTTCAAGGATCAGCTCGTAGTTGGTCGGGGTCCTCAGTTCTTCCTTCAACAGAAAAGCGGCTTCATCATAAAGAAAAGTCGCTCTTTGCAGTATGTTCTCGTTCACATTATCGATAAACGAGAGGTTTTGATCAAATTTGTTAAGGTATGCAGGTACACCCCCAAGACAGCCATAGATCCGCACAATCTCTTCTGCACTTTTTTGCGGGAAGAACTGGGCGACATGGGCGAACTTCAAAGGTTCCACCTTGATCTGCCCGGTTCGTCTGCCATACAAAGGAGATTTGTATCCCAGAACCTCGTTTTCCATCATCCCTATGCTTGAACCAAGAAGAATCACCATGACATTGGCATCTTTAAGATGCAGGTCCCATGCCGCCTGAAATGAGGACATCGCCGCATCGCTGCCCTCGATTAAGTATGGAACCTCATCTATAATAATAACTGGCTTGCCTTTTATTTGCTGGGCAATGAATTTGAGGGCGGCATCCCATTTGGTGATCTTTGGCTGGTATATGCCGAGCTGCTCAGATGCCTTTTCCAGAAAGTCTTCTACCTGCTGCTCAAGGTTGAATTTCTGGGATAGATAGTAGACCGATGGTTTTTTTGCTCTGAATTTAAGGGCAAGTTCAGTTTTACCAACACGCCGCCGTCCATAGATTATTACAAGCGATGATGAATCCTTTACATATTCGGATTCGAGGAAGGCGAGTTCTTCGCCCCTGTTGATGAATAGGCTCATGATCCTAAGTATTGCAAGCCTATTAATTTAAGTGTTTCTGTCCCTCGACGTTGGAGGGGTTTCGGGACTTGAGGTGGAGGTTGATGAAGTCGAGGGTCTCGTCCCCCACCTGAACCCTGGCGTGGAGGATCGGCCGCTCCCAGGTCACCAGCTTTGCTTCTTCTCCCCCCTCCCGATCCCGAACCCGTAGTGCGAGCCGTCACCTTCTGGTAGCGGGGCGCCGGGGCGTAGTCGTGCTTGTACTGCTGGTGCGAGACGATCTCGTAGCTGCTGAGGATGACGAGGTTTCTCTCGTCGTAGACCTGTTTTCCGTCCTCGGTCTTCGTGGACACCACAAAGTAGTCGGCGTAGGGGGTCCCCTCAACCAGCCGCTCCAGGGCCAGCAGGCGGCGGGGCTGGCCTTCCGTCTCCTGGCCGTTCACCTCCTGGAGGCAGAGGATGTCGGCCTTGAGCCGGAGGAGTTGGGGTCTCATCACCGAGATCCTCTCGGCGAGGGTCGGCTTTTTGCCGGGCTTGTCGTCGAGGTTTTCCAGGTTGAAGGTTGCTATGCGAAGGTTGTTCAAGACAATACCTACCTTACTATTTGGGATTTCGTCTAATAGCTCCTTTCTAAGGCCGAGTCCTTCCTCACCGCCTGATACTGAGAAATAGGCGCCATAGATCGCAAATTCTAATCCTTCTACGTTTTATGTGTTTCATAGTCAGAATGTTATCGGAGGGGGGATTGGACAACCGCAACCAATGTTGCAATCAGCAAAGGCCCGCTAACTGGCTTGAAATGCATACAAATGTTGGGTTTCATGCTTTAACCCAGTCTACGGGGTGAGTGATCGCACTTTATAGTAATTCTTCAGTAACATCATTCATCACATTTACTATTTTAGCAAGAAGATCAGCTATTCCTTCTGCACTTTCATCTGAAATACCATAACCTAAAGCTACCAAACCAGCCTGCAAATTCATCCAAGCGGTCTGAATATTCCCTTGATAAATTTCTAGTCCACTATGAATTCTTGGAATTTCATTCACGCCTAGCTCACCTGCTGAAGCATTAATAGCTCCTAATGCCGGAACCAAATTATCTATATCGTTATAATACATTTTGGCGTCCCATAAGGAATAGCCCACCTGATTATTCCAATTAGTGCCATTTCCTTTATTAACTGTGTCCATAAAAGTTGAAATTGTGTCCCAACTGATTTGATGGTCCAACTGAACTCCCTCTACATTAACCTGTTCACCCGTGCTACTCCTAATACTGATTATTCTATTTCCAGCAAACTGTGGGTTATATTTCATAAAAACTTCATTGCGTGTATGTGCACCAAAACTAAACATCTTTCTCTGGTGTTTCTCTTTGTTAAAAGGTATATTTTCTCCTCCTCTAGCCACATATACAGTCTCAGGAATTTCTTTAAAATTTCCACCTCCTTGAGGGGGGACCATTCTTTGGATAATCAATTTATTTGGCAACATCGGAGCTACGCCGCTATTTCTTATCATTTCGACATTCTTTTGGTTTGGATGATCTCCCACCGATGCTGATGGGATTTCCGTGGTAATGAGTTGCGATAATGGCCGCGGTAGTAAAGGCGATCGATGCACCACACCCCTTTTCTGCTGCACCACATGCGTCAGCTCGTGCGCCAGCAGCCTCTG
>DUKF01000182.1 GCA_013329455.1 Methanotrichaceae archaeon
AGGCACAGGTCCGGGACCGGGACTTGGCGGCCATCCACCGCTGCTGACGTCAATGATCACCGCGTTGCTCGGCTGGTTGTTGACGACGAATATGAGGATATGACGTCCGACCGCGTCAGCCCGGAAGTTGATTCTGGAGTAGCCGGGCCAGAAATTGTATTGCTTGTGGTCCACTCTGCCGCTCGGATATATCTCGTAGAAGTCTGCCGATCCACCGCTGGATGAGTAGGCCAGGATCTGGAGGTAAGCTCCCAAAGGACATGATGCGTACTGGGTCCAGCTCCAGGACCCCAGGATCCAGAGAGAGTTTGCACCACCGTAGGTGGAACTGTAGGTCGAGTAGGACGTCGATTGGCCACCGAAGTAGACGGTGGAGGGCTCACGCCCCGAGACCGAGTACTGTTGGAAGCCGCTGCCGCCAGATGCTGGCGCATCCGTGCTGTAGTACGCCTCCGCAAGACCGGAGGTTCCAGCAGGGCCGGAGGTTCCAGCAGGGCCGGCAGTTACAGCAGTACCGGAAGTTACAGCAGGACCGGTCGCTCTATAGGTTTCAAAGCCCTCGGGCGACCCGATAAGCGCCGCGACCGTTTCGCCCTCGCCGCTGTAGGTCAGATCGAAGCTCGTATCGATCCCTTCTTCGCCGAAATCGCTGATCGGCTCTTCAGTCCAATCTTCTGCCGCGGCGAATCCGACGGAGAAGATGATCAAAAGTGAAATCAATGCTCCTTTTAAGCTCAAGAGTAACACCCCCGATGCTCTCTATGGCTTTAATAATACAAAAAGTTTTTGAGATTCTGATAAAGGGGAGTTGCTGAATCGTCAAAAGGGCGACGTTCCTCGGAGACGAGATATCTCAGCGTCGTCTGAGCGTATTGCTCTCTGAGGTTTCGTCATCCCGATTTTTGTCGAACTCTGCCTTTTATCTACATCGACTCGAGGGCCGGTATCCCCAAAGTCTCCAGAGTTGCTCGAAGGCAGTTTCGGGCCGCCTTCACAAGGCCCATCCTCGCCTCTCTGATGCCGGGTTCCGCCTCCAGAACGGGGCTTGACCTGTAGAACTGGTTGAAGGTCTCGGCCAGCTCCCGGGCGTAGGTTGCAAGCTGATGAGGCTTAAGCTCCCGGGCCGCCAGCTCGACCGCAAGGTCGAACTGGGAGATTTTCTTGATGAGATCTGCCTCCTCGGGGCTGGTGAGAAGTCGGGGATCGAACTCTCCAAGGTCGCCCGCCTTCTCAAGGATGCTGCAAGCTCTCGCGTGAGAGTACTGGATGAAGGGTGCTGAGAGCTTCTCAAAGTCCAGGGCCGATTTCCAGTCGAAGGTGGTGGCCTTGTCTGGCGATACCTTGACGACATCGTACCTTACGGCTCCTTGGGCCACGTCTTTGGCCACGGTACGCCTGAACTCCTCGTCCTCCTCGGGCCTGCGGGCGGTGACCTCTTTGTAGGCCTGGGCCTCGACCTCGTCGAGAAGCTCGTCGGTGGAGATGAATTTTCCCTTCCTCGTGCTCATGGAGCCGGTGGGAAGCGATACGAACTCGAATATCACGATCTCGGGCTTTCGGACCTTCATAAGGCCGAGGGCCGCCTTGAGCTGCCCGGAGATCAATTTATGGTCGGCTCCGAGGACGTCGATCATCCTGTCAGAGTTTTCGGCCTTCCATCGGTGGTAGGCGAGGTCTCTTGTGGTGTAAAGAGATGTTCCGTCAGACCTCTTCAAAACGAGCTTCTTTTCAAAGCCCTGGTCCGAGAGGTCGAGCTTGATAGCGCCCTCCTCCCATTCTGTAAGGCCCGTCGACTCCAGCGCCTCGAAGACCTCTGCCGTCGATCCGTCCCTCACAAACTCGCTCTCCCAGCGGTAGGAGTCGTGGGAGATGTTCAGCCTCTTGAGGGTATCCTCTATCCCGGAGAGGGCAAACTCCACCGCCGACCTGAACTTCGCTGCTGTATTTGAGTCGCCGGACTCGTAAAGTTGCATCAGTCGGTCGACCCCATTCTTCAGCTCCGGCTCTTCGGCAAGGTCCTTGTTAGCCTGGATGTAGACCTTGGCGGTGGCATGGTCGGGTTTCGAGTCGTCGAGAGGATACCTCTCGCAGCCCCAGACGACGATTGCGATCTGCCGACCCATGTCGTTTACGTAGTACTGGGCTTCTACCTGGCAGCCGGCCCGACGGAGAATCCTGACGAGAGTGTCACCGATCACCGAGTTTCTTATGTGGCCTACGTGGAGGGGACCGTTGGGGTTGGCGGATGTGTGCTCGACGATCACCCTCTCGGTCATGGACCCAGTCCAGCAGCTGTCACCTTCCGCCTCAAGGACGGCCGAGTCGAGGAAGCGACGGTTCGCATAGAAGTTCAGATAGGGACCCATCGCCTCGACCCGGTCCACGGTGCTCTCCTCGTCCAGGACCATCGCTTCCAACAGCTCCTGGGAGATCTTTGCAGGATTTTTCTTGAGAACGGGGGCGAGCCTGAAGGATATGGGCGAGGCAAGGTCAGCATGAGGGCTCGTCTCCAGCAAAAGCTCGTTTCCACCTATCTTGGCGTTGGTCTCGGGCAGCACGAACCCGCATCGATCCAGAGAGTCGCGCAGAAGCGACTCGACATCTCCCCAGAAGTCCAGAAACATGAGAACATCACCGTACGACTCAGGTGGGGGAAGTTCGATATACCAATATAAGCGTTGCGACGCCGCCTCGCGGGATGGAGATCTAAGGTATCATTCGCCCACTGGTCGAAGAAGAAAGATGGTGGAGAAGATGAGGGGGTAGAACGACGGGCCGGAAAAGCATAATATAATAAGCCGGTGTATATGTTGCAGGCAAACATAAGGTGTCGATCATGAAGAAGATTTTGGCCATTTTCGTGCTGATGTTGGCCCTCTATCCGGCTGGAGCCTCCGACGACGGCTCTGGCGAGATCGAGGCTATCACCATCATCAGCCTTCCCGTCGACTCGGTGACTATCTATCCCGACGGCCTCGCCACGGTGAAGAGGATCGGGGAGATGGAGATCACAGAGGGCGTCCACCAGTTCGTCCTGGACCTGCCGCGATCAGTGAACATGGAGTCGGTCAGGTTCACCGTCACCAACGCCACCGTCGAGAAGATAGTCTACGACGACAACCCAGAGTACACTCTGAACGTTTCATCGACAGGAGTCCAGGATTTCGAGCTCGTCTACCTGATGCCAAGAGCTGGCCTCTGGATGCCCAGCTACTCGGTCCACCTGGGAGAGGAAACGGTTCTGGTATCGGCCCGGGCCATCGTCGGCAACAACTTCGGCGAGGACCTGGAAGGTGTCAAGCTGAAGCTAGTCTCGGGCCCGCCCCAGGTCGAACCTTTGGAGCTCGCCAGAGCCTCTGGTGCCTATTGGGATGACTCTGTTGTCGCAGAGGAGGCCGAGCCGATTCCGTTCGCCCCCAAGGCGGTCTCTGCACCCGCCACCGGCGAGCTTGAGACCCTCTACATCTACGAACTTGAGGGACGCAAAGACCTCGAGATGGACAAGGAGGTGGGCTTCCCCCTCTTCGAGGAGACCGCCCCCATAAAGAGAAGCTACACTTGGGACGCTTACCTCCAAAACGAAGGGCCTGTGACGGAGGTCGTCAAGGCGAACAACACCATGAAAGACCCGTGGCCTGCGGGAAGTGCACTCCTCTACAAGAACGACGAGTACGTATCGGAAGTGAAGATCCCCTACACCCCGAACGGGACCGAGGCCTCGATAGAGGTCGGATCCTCGGCAGACCTCAAGGTCGCAAGGAAGCTTGCCAACTACTCATCCCAGGAGGATATAGTCCAGGTTCCAGGAACCGGGAACATCACCCAGGCGATGAAGGTCACGACTGAGACCTGGACCTACCAGCTCAGCCTCAAGAGCAACAGCGACAGAAACGCCACCGCAGAGGTCTCGGACAGAAAGCCGCTGAAGGCCGAGATCGTCTCGGCAGAGCCCGAACCCTCGGAGACGACGGCCACGGGCCTCGAGTGGGAGCTGGAGATTCAGCCGCGCGAAGAAGTGACGATAGACTACACCTACAAAGTCGTAACCAAAGAGGTTCTGGCGAGCGTCAAGTGAGCCCGCCACCGCCTTAAAATTTTTTATTTTGAATTGAATACC
>DUKF01000052.1 GCA_013329455.1 Methanotrichaceae archaeon
GGCTGCCTGCTGCATGTTGTGGGTCACGATCACCTGGGTGTATGATCCCCTCAGCTCGTCCATCAGCTCCTCGATCTTCGCCGTGGATACGGGGTCAAGAGCGCTGCAGGGCTCGTCGAAGAGGATGACGTCCGGCTTCATGGCGAGGGTTCTTGCAATGCAGAGCCTCTGCTGCTGGCCACCGGACAGCCCCATGGCGGGTTTATCGAGACGGTCGCTCACCTCATTCCAGAGTGCGGAGTCTTTGAGGCTCGTCTCCACGATCTTGTCCACATTCTTCGCCCCGTGAACCCTTGGACCGTAGGCGATGTTGTCGTAGATGGACATGGGAAATGGGTTTGGCTTCTGAAAAACCATGCCGATGTTCTTTCGAAGCTCCACCACGTCCGTGTCCTTATCGTAGATGTTGACGCCGTTGTAGAGGACCTCGCCTTTGATTTTGACGATGTCGACGAGGTCGTTCATCCTGTTGAGACAGCGGATGAAAGTGGACTTCCCGCACCCAGAAGGGCCTATCAGGGCTGTTATCTGATTTTCTTGGATGCTGATCGATATATCTTTCAGGGCGTGGTTCTCGCCGTACCACAGGTTCAGGTTCCTCGACTCAATCTTGAAAGACATTGTAAGACACCATAAATAAAATTTGGCCCAAAATCGGTCTTCGAATTCATGCAGGACCTTCCGGGCTGGAACTTGCGGCTGGGAAGAAGCCCTCTTCTTCCAGTATTCCTTGACCCTCCGGCCCCAGAACGAAATTTATAAACTCGGCCTCGATCTTGCTGGTTCCGTTCCAGGTGTACAGGTATAAGGGCCTTGCTAGCTTGTAGTTCCGGTTCTTGACGTTCTCGGCCGTGGGAGCGACCCCGTCAAGGGTCACGGCCCGGATGTCGCCTGTCTTGGCGTATCCTATGCCTAGGTACCCAATGGCCTTGTCGCTCTGGACAATTAAGGTCTTTATCTCGGCGTTCTCCATGGCGTTGACCTCGACCCCCTCGGTCTCGGCTCTGCTGCTGCCCATGATCATCTCGTTGAAGGTATCGCCGGTCCCGGACCCGGGAATCCTCGCTACGGGCAGTATCAGCTCGTCAGGACCACCGACCTCTCTCCAGTTATCGATCTCGCCGCTGTATATCTTCGAAACCTCTTCGGAGGAGAGACTCGTCACGCCGGCATCGTAAATCTCCTTGCTGACCGCCACGGCGATGGCATCGTAGCCGATGAGATGCTCCACAAAATGGTTCCCGAACTGCTTGACCTCGGACTCCTTTACCTCTCGGGAGGCCATGCCGATGTCGGCAAGCCCCGAAGCTGCGTCCTGAATCCCGCGTCCAGATCCTCCGCTGCTCACCTGGACTCCGATCTCGTTCTGGGCCAGGTTGAAGACCTCCGCGCACCTCTCCACAGCGGGAAGAACTGTGGTCGAGCCGGTGATGACCAGGTTCTCTCTCGCGTTCTCGTCCACGCACCCAGCCGCCATGATGACCAGGAATGCAGCCGTCAGAAGCTGAATCCTTCGTGATTTTGCAGGTTCGTTCAAGTGACAAGACTTCACTATACCCGTATATATAGCGTTTTCCTATATAGTCTATATACCGTGTTTGTCAGTGCCGTGCAGGAGACACGCAATATTTATATAGAACTTCAAACTGCTGATGGCCAGAACGCAGGGGAGGACTCGATTTGGCTGGCTTAACAAACGCTCCTATAATGATCCTAAAAGAAGGACATAAGCGCGAGACAGGAAAGGAAGCTCAGCGCAGGAACATACTTGCGGCAAAGGCTGTGGCTGAGGTCGTGAAGACCACTCTCGGCCCCAAGGGCATGGACAAGATGATGGTGGACGGCACAGGAGACGTCGTCATCACCAACGACGGGGCCACCATCCTCAAGGAGATGGATATCGAGCATCCGGTGGCGAAGATGATCGTCGAGGTTGGCCGGGCCCAGGAGGACGAGGTGGGAGACGGGACCACCACCGCCGTCGTCATCGCCGGAGGGCTTCTCGAAAATGCCGAGGAGCTGATCAACATCGGCATCCATCCAACGGTGATCGTCCAAGGTTACAAGGCGGCCCAGAAGAAAGCCTATGAGTTCCTGGAAGAGATGGCGGTGACCGTTTCAAAGGATGATCGCGATATCTTGAAGAAGATCGCCGAGACCGCCATGACTGGAAAAGGGATCGAGGTCTTCAAGGACAAGCTCACCGACATCTGCGTCGACGCCGCCGCGGCCATCGAGGACGATGGGAAAGTGGACGTCGAGGAGAGGGTCAGTTTCGTCCAGATCGGCGGCGGCTCGGTGAAGGACACGGAACTCGAGCACGGCGTGGTCCTGGATAAAGAGCGGCTCAACCCCGAGATGCCGAAGAAGGTGGAAGGTGCGAAGATCGTCCTTCTGGACGGCACCCTCGAGCTGAAGAAGCTATCCACCGATGCCAAGGTCATCATCTCGAGCCCCGAAAGCCTCAGCAGCTTCAGAGAGGGCGAGGACGAGGTTTTGAAAGAGAAGGTCGACGCCATGGCCAAGGTCGGCGCAAACGTCGTCTTCTGCAAGCAAGGGATCGGAGCTTACGCCAACCGGTACCTCGCAAACTACGGGATCATCGCCGCCAGGAGGGTCAGCGATGATGACATGAAGTTCCTGGCTCTCGCCACCGGTGGGAAGATCGTGACTGACCCCCTGGAGATGAGCGAGAAGGACCTGGGCAGCGCTGACATCGTCAGGGAGAGGAAGGTCGGAAAGGACAAGAAGATGATCTTCGTCGAGGGGTGCCACGGCGCCAAGGCCGTGACCGTGGTCATCCACGGGTCGAGCGAGCAGCTCCGGGAGAACATCGAGAGGGCTCTTGAGGACGCTCTCTGGTCTGTGGCAACGGTCCTCGAGTCGAAGAAGATCGTTCCCGGCGGCGGCGCCCCCGAGATCGAGGTGGCAGAGAAGCTTCGGCAGTACGCTTCCACCATGAGCGGCAGGGACCAACTCGCCGTCGAGGCCTTCGCTGATGCCGTCGAGGAGATCCCCGTGAACCTGGCTGAGAACGCCGGTTTCGACTCGATAGATGTTCTTGTGGACCTTCGGTCCAGTCATGGTGCGGGGAAAAAGACCTACGGCCTCGACATGAGCACCGGCAAGGCCGCCGACATGATGAAGCAGGGCGTAGTCGAGCCTCTCAAGGTCAAGACCCAGGCGATCAAGTCAGGCACCGCTGCCGCCACTCTCGTCCTTCGGGTCGACGACGTGATTGCGGCCAAGGTCGAGGGCCTGATGCCGAAGCCCGGCCAGAGCCCACACGACTACACCAGAAACCCGATGATGCCTCCCATGATGTAGAGGGGCGAATTAAAGGATGCGAGCCGAGAGGGCTGATTTCGCCCTCCGGTCTTGATCTGAGCACGACTTTTCGTCGATTATCTTTAGCGCCCCTGACGAGAAGGTGTGGTTTATGAAGGCGAAGCATAGCGAAAAAACGAGTGAGCCCTCCGAGAAGAAGGGGAAGGCCGCCTCGCCGAAGACGGGCACCAAGGCCGAAGCTGGCGTTGGAACGCCTGAAGAGCCGGTCGAAGAAGCGGTCGATATGGGGCTTGAAGAGCTGGACTCTGAAGAGCTCAGGCTCCGATTAAAAGAGGCCTGCTGCCTCTCCGAGGAACGGACGGACCAGCTTCTCAGGTGCCGAGCAGAGCTTGACAACACCATTAAGCGAGCTGCTCGTGAGAAGGAGGCTCTCTCCAGGTACGCCTCGGAGAAGCTGATATCAAAGCTTCTGCCGGTTTTGGACAGCCTCGATCAGGCCGCAAAGCACGTCGAGGGTATGGACAACATTCGGCTACAGCTTCTGGACGTCCTCAAAACCGATGGGCTTGAGCCGATCGAGGCCAAAGGCGAGAAGTTCGATCCCTACAAGCACGAGGCTTTGATGATGGTCGAGTCCGATGAGCACGACGAAGGGACGGTGACCGAGGAGGTCCAGCGCGGCTACACCTTGAACTCCAGGGTAATCCGCTTCTCCAAGGTACTGGTCTCTAAAAAACGATAAATATTCGCAAGTTTTATTTCGAGAAGGTGATAACGTGTCCAAGATCATAGGCATAGACCTGGGAACCAGCAACTCAGCAGCCACCGTCCTGATCGGCGGAAAGCCCACCATGATCCCCAGTGCAGAAGGGACGAGCATAGTCGCCGGAGGAAAGGCCTTCCCCTCATACGTCGCCTTCACCAAAGACGGCCAGAGGCTCGTGGGAGAACCTGCCCGAAGACAGGCGGCGACCAACCCCGACGGCACGATAACCGGAATCAAACGAAAGATGGGTCAAGACTACAAGGTGGAAGTCTACGGCAAATCCTACACCCCCCAGGACATATCCTCCTCCATCCTGAGAAAGATCAAGGATGACGCCGAGTCGTACCTGGGCGAGAAGGTGGAGAAAGCCGTGATTACCGTTCCCGCCTACTTCAACGACAACCAGAGGCAGGCCACCAAGGACGCCGGTACGATCGCGGGTCTCGATGTGGTCAGGATAATCAACGAGCCGACGGCCGCGGCCCTCGCCTACGGGATGGACAAAGAGGGTGAGGCGACCCTCATGGTCTTCGACTTTGGCGGAGGAACCCTGGACGTCACCATCATGGAGGTGGGCGAAGGCGTCTTCGAGGTCAAATCCACCAGCGGCGACACCCAGCTCGGGGGCCGGGACATGGACGAGATCCTGACCGACTACGTCGTCGAAAAGTTCAGGCAAGATTCGGGGGTCGACCTCAAGAGCGACCGGATGGCGACGCAGAGGCTGAGAGAGGCGGTAGAGATCGCCAAGATCGAGCTATCCAGCGTCCTCCAGACGACGATCAACCTTCCCTACATCACCGCAGACCAGACCGGTCCAAAACACCTGGACATGACGATAACCAGGGCGAAGCTCGAGGAGCTGGTCAAGGATGTGCTGGAGCGGTGTCGCGGCCCCATGACGCAGGCTCTCCAGGATGCAAAGCTCGACAAGACTGGGATCGACAAGATCATCCTCGTCGGCGGTCCGACCAGGATGCCTGCGGTCACGAAGTTCGTCAGCGACTTCATGGGAAAAGAGGCCGAACGGGGCGTCGATCCGATGGAGTGCGTTGCGATCGGTGCGGCGGTCCAGGGCGGAGTTCTCGGAGGCGAGGTGAAAGACATCCTCCTTCTGGACGTAACGCCCCTTAGCCTGGGGATCGAGACCCTCGGTGGCGTCGCAACGAAGCTGATCGAGAGGAACACCACCATCCCCACCAAAAAGAGCCAGATATTCACCACCGCCGCCCGCAACCAGACGACCGTCGAGATCCACGTCCTTCAGGGGGAGAGGCCCTTTGCGAAGGACAACACCTCCCTGGGACGGTTCAACCTGGCAGGGATTCCGCCCGCGCCCAGGGGCATACCCCAGATTGAAGTTGCCTTCGACATCGACGCCAACGGTA